>JBEIGB010000002.1:0-120463 GCA_040382095.1 Lewinellaceae bacterium | reverse complement strand
TCGCAAAATCAACAAAACCGGTGTCTCGGAAAATTTTATTCTGCCGCCGAAGGCGGCAGAATACTTGCGAGACTCCCTCCTTTTGAGACGTCCATGGTAAAAGCAGGGGAATTGACCAACAGAATAAAAGAAATACAGGTTAGGAAATGGCACAATCCCGATATGCCATAGTTTAAACAGCTCATGCGCATCATGTTGAACCTGGTTTTGGTGTTCATAAATCAAACGTAATCGGTGATAGTAAACCTATCGGTTAAGGCGGGTAAAAATACCACGTCAATGTTTTTTTTTAATCAATTTGAAAAAAATAGACGAAAGATTTAGTTATGTGAAAAATTTAGGTTTTTTGGCGGATGAAAACCTTTATTTGATGGCAAATTCCCTTTTTTCAAAACTGGTGGCGGGGGCCTTTCTCCCTGCTCTCGGCAGTATCGTCAACGCGGTAGCGTTCTTTTCCCCTGTTACGGCGGGTGCAATTGCCCTGGACCTTTTCTCCAGGCCCAGGGCAGCAAAGAGCCGCCGACACGATCCGGCATTTCTGGCGAGTGTTTCCTGGCAGCGGGATTATCTTTATGAAGGAACTTCCATCCGCTGTTATGCCTGGGCGGGTAAAGGGCGCAAAGTCCTGCTGGCGCACGGTTGGGAAAGCAATTCCAGCCGATGGGCGCCTATGGTACGGGCTTTACAAGACCGGGGTTATGAAGTCTATGCAGTTGATGCGCCCGCTCATGGTGACTCGGGCGGCAGTATTTTCACCGTAAAACGGTATGCAGAAGTATTGAAGGAAATCGTGGATACCCTGCGTCCGGATATGCTCATCGGCCATTCTGCCGGGGGCATGGCAGCAGTATTCATGTTGCAGCAGGCACCGCAACTGCCCGTTGCACGGCTCATCCTGCTTGCTGTCCCCTCTGAACTGGAGCTGTTGATGGATACCTTCAGGCGGATGACGTTTATGGGGGATCGGGTTTTTAAAGGAATGCAGCGTGCTTTTCATCGCAAATACGGGTGGAGGATGGCAGACTTCTCCCTTAGCCGCTTTATCCGGGAAGTACGGGTACCCGGCCTGCTCCTACACGACCGCGGGGACTCCGTAGCGCCTTATGCCGGGGCACTGGAAATGCACCGGAATTGGAAGGACGGAGAAATCATCAGCTTTGAGGGGCTTGGGCACAGCTTGCCGGGAGATGCCGTCATCAGTGCGGTTATGCAGTACCTGGATGCTGGAGATACCACGCCGTCAGTCACCAAAACTGATTCCGAGTGACCGGGCTACCTGGACGAGGTAATGGTCGGGCGAAACGCGTTTACTGCCCTTGACGACCTCTTCGATAGGGACTGCACCCATTACATTACCCTGATACGAAACCATTTTCCCAAAAGCGCCATCGCGTGCCAGTTCATAAGCTTTGACCCCCATTGCCGAGGCCAGTATCCTGTCAAAAGCAATCGGGCCACCGCCGCGCTGGACATGCCCGAGTACGGTGGTGCGTACCTGGGCAGGGCAATTGCGTGCTTCGAGTTCCATTTGTATAAAATTAGCCACTCCCCCGAGTTTAATATGGGAATCCCCGGTATCTTTAGCCTTCCTGCCAATGACTTCCCCTCCTTCGGGCTTGGCACCCTCTGCTACGACAATGTTCATAAAACCCCTCCCTTTGCGGTAGCGCTTATGAATTTTTGCCAGGATATTATCAAAATGGAAAGGGATTTCCGGGATAAGGCAAATTTCCGCCCCTCCTGCAATTGCCGTATGCAGGGCAATCCAGCCGGCATCCCTGCCCATTACTTCCATAATCATCACCCGGTGGTGGCTCTCGGCAGTGGTCACCAGTTTATCAAAACTCTCGGTAGCAATCTGGACAGCGGTGGAGAACCCAAAGGTCAGATCGGTGGCCATGAGGTCGTTGTCAATTGTTTTGGGCACGCCGATTACGGGGACCCCCTGCTCCAGGAGAGCCTGGGAGATGCGCTGGCTCCCGTCCCCACCAATATTGATTACTGCGGAAAAACCCAGGTCGCGGAGCCGGTTGGCGAGGTCGCCGATACGGTTGACCGTTTTCCAGGAACCATCCGGCTGAAGTACTGGGAAAGCCAGAGGACTGTTGCGATTGGTCGTCTTCAGCATCGTGCCACCTTTTATGTGGATACCAGCGGTTTTTTTCGGAGTGAGGCGTATGAGTTCCGGGGGGTCGGCAAAAACACCGTTAAAGGCTTCAATACTTCCCCAGACTTCCCAGGTCTTTTCCACTTGGGCAGCTTTTACAATCCCCCGGATGACGGCATTCAATCCTGGGCAGTCGCCACCGCCTGTCGCCACGAGTATTTTTTTCATACTTTATGATTATCTGCGAAAAAAAATTGAAGAAATGATACGGCTTTCTTTGTGTCCGCCAGGACCTGTCGCGCTGGGTCAGGGCAGTGGAAAATAGTTGTTTATCCCAAACTAATCCATTTATAATAAGCCTGTTATACAAAATACAACTGTATCCATTGAACGAAAGCCAGCAAGAGGAACAATACGCTGAGGAAATAGTTGGCCCCTCTGCTGATGGCCGGTGCATGGCGGGTGAGATACCCCGCCATATATGCATAAAGCCAAAGTATCGCGTAAGCGCCTACTCCTGCACCCAGGGCTACCCACCATCCGGAGTAAGGTCTGAAGATTATCCATCCCCGCGCCTCCAGGTAGGCGGTCGCCGTAAAGTAAAACGGAATATTGAGGACGTTCATGCCGGATGCCGCAATGCCCCGCAGCATAGGAGAGGCCGCATTTGATTTCCCGCGTTGTACTTTTGGGCGCAGTGCCTGATAAAAAAAGACCGCACTCAAAATCAGGAAAATAAGGATAGCGACGATTTTTATGTTGGTCAGTACCTCGGCATGCACACTCAGGTAATGGCTGAAGCCCACTGCAATTTTTGCCTGCAGGAAAATGACGAAGGATGCCCCGGTACAAGCCAGCAGCCCCGCTTTAAACCCATGACGCATACTTTGGTTGGCCACCGTCATATTGACCAGGCCAGGGATGGCTACTCCGATAAAGGCAAGTGCCCAACCACATATAAAATATTGTACCCACTGCATACCCGAAAGATAAATGCTTTTTTTTAAATGGCCGTACTGCCGAGGAACATAACGCCGGAATAGAATAGTTTTGCCCCCGAAATACGGGTAAAAAAAGCCCCACAGTACCGCAGGCCCGTTAACAGCCGGGATTAACCGCCGTCACAGTTGCGATTCTGAACGGATAAGGACCCTTTTTACATGTTAACCTTACTTTTAATCACCTGTATAGCGGCTGCCCCCGCTGCTTGCAAAAACAATGGACTCCCCGGAGCAGCTATTCCAAAGTCCTTTCGCGGCTGGTATCATCAAGTAATATTTTAATACTGTCAAAATAGCGCATTTCCGTCTAACACTTCCAGGTAATACCGTGGACGAAATACCGTTTTACTTTCGGTTCAAATCCGTATAAAAGATATGCAATCCCAGGTAAAACAGTTTACTTTAGCAAAAGAAATGGTTTTTCCTGCATTGCTATAAATTCGAGCTATGAAAAATATCCGATTCCCTGCATATTTCTTTTTATACTGCTTTTTTCTTGTCGTTCCCCTCCTTGCACAAGATAAGCCTGCTTTTACGGTTGCGCAGGTTCCCGACCCAAAGCGTTCCGGGGTCGGCTATGTCAGCGATCCTGGAAATTATCTGAAGCAGGGGGAAGTTGCGGCACTCAATGCACTTATCGCAGCCATGGAAGACTCGACGACTGCCCAGGTGGCAGTAGTTGTCTTGCCCTCTATTGGCGAGGAAAGCCCCAAAGAATTCGCTACGGAACTCTTTAACACCTGGAAAATCGGACAGGCCGGCACAGATAACGGACTCCTCGTGCTGGTCGTAATGGACCAGCGTCGCACCGAGTTTGAGACGGGCTATGGGTTGGAAGGGGTGCTGCCGGATATTCTATGCTACAGAATCGGAATGGAAGCATTAGTGCCCTATTTTCAGCAGGGGCAATATGGCCAGGGGCTGCTGGCGACTATTACGCGTTTTAAGGACATCCTGGAAAATCCCGAAAGTGTCGAAGAAATATATGCCGCTCCGGAAAAGCAGAAAAAGCGGGGAAAATCAGGTCTATTGCTCAATATTTACCTGCTGTTGAACCTTTTTTCCCACATTTTCGTGCTGGGTTATGCCTTTTTTATCCTTCGATCCAAACAAGAGCTGGTGGATAAATTCCATGCACTGCGCAACGCCAGGAATTTTATCCCCCTCATCCTCTTTCCGCTCCCGTTTATCCTGGTCTATCTTTGGCTCGGGCGCAAACTTCAGCAATTGCGCTACCAGCCGAGGTTCAGTAAGGTTACCGGCGCGGCGATGCAGCTTGTTCCGGAGAGTGAAGAAGATGCTTTCCTGGAAAAAGGCCATATCACCGAAGAGGAAATTGGGTCGGCAGATTATGATGTCTGGGTGACAGAGGCGGGCGACGATATACTCATTCTGCGCTATTCCAAGCGCTTCAGCCATTATTCTAAATGCCCCTCTTGCAAATATTCGACCTACAGCCTGGCAAAAACGGATACTATTCGTGCAGCCTCCTATACGAGTTCGGGCCTGCGTCGGGAAACCTACCTGTGCAAAAACTGCAACTATCAGCAAACAAGGGATGTCATCCTGCCCAAACTGGTGGCCAGCAGCTCGTCTGGCGGCAGGTCTGGCGGTGGTTCCTGGGGCGGCAGTAGCTCCTGGGGTGGGGGTAGATCCGGTGGTGGTGGCGGCGGTGTGAGTTGGTAAGCCTCACAGGGATTTTTGGTAAATCCTGAAACGCTTGTTCAGCCGGGCGCCCAAACGCGCATATTCTGCGAGCATTCGTTCATTGCTTTCCAGTACGAGATGGGTTTCGAATGTACTGATCCCTGCTTTTCGTGCGCTCTGAATGAGCGGCCAGCCCATCAATACGTCAAGTCCCCGCCCGCGGTGTTCTGGGGCTACGGCCCCCAGCATGAGATCGAGCTGTCTGGAGTACCGGGCAGCACGGAGTATGTGCAGTACCCCAAACGGTAAGAGGTAACCCCCCGAACGCCGGATGCCGGGGCTCATATTGGGAATCCCTGCCACAAAACCTACCACATTCATCTTTTGATCCACGGCTATCTTGACAAACCGGGGGTTGAGCAATGGCAGGTAGCGCGCTGTAAGCGCTTTGATTTCGGCTTCTTCCATTGGCTGAAATCCATATAAATCCGTGTAGGTGACATTCACCAACCGGAACACATGCGGGATCCAGGGCTTCAGCTCCCGGGTTTTTGTAAATTCCAGCAGGCGGAAGGCCTGGTTTCGGGAAATCCGCTCATAGATGCGGGGAAAAACTTCCGGGATACCATGTACCAGGTCAATGACAAAGTCCAGACAATCGGTTTTTTTTTCAAAACCGGCATGCTCCAGAAAGATGGGCAGATAGGGATGATTGGTCGCGGTGACCAGTAACGGTACGGTATCATAGCCCTCGACCATCAAACCCTCAGGGTCTTTATCCGAGAAACCAAAAGGGCCGACCATATCCGACATTCCCTTGCTCCTGCCCCAGTCCGCTATCGCTCCGATCAGGGCAAGGGCCGCCGCTTCGTCTTCCATACATTCAAAGTGCGAAAACCGCACAGTTCGCTCTCCTTTACGGGCGTTATAGGGATGGTGGATAATGCCCATGATCCGTCCTACGGGCTTCCCGGCGCGGTAAGCGAGTAAAAGCAAGGTGTCGCAATACGAAAATGCACTGTTTTTTTTCGGGTTAAAAAAATCCCACTCATCCATATATATGGGCGGCAGCCAGTTGGGGTTGCCTGCGTGGACCTTTGCAGGTAGATGGATGAAGCGGCGCAGCCCTGCCTTATCTTTTACCCCGACCAAGGTAATTTCAGACATCATATCGCTTATTTTTGCGTAGCCGGTGGAAATCCTTCATTCTGTAATACACCCCCCCCAATGCCCCAAAGACAAAGCCGCCGATATGGGCCCAATAGGCTACTCCACCAGTATCGCCGGGTGCTGCCTGTAACTCGCCCAGGCCACTCTGAAACTGAAAACAAATCCAAAATCCCAGGAAGAGGATTGCAGGTATATAATATGGAAAGATGAGGAACAAAATCCGTATCCGCGACTTGGGAAACATTACCATGTATGCTCCCATAACCCCGGAAATCGCCCCACTCGCCCCGATGGTGGGTACCGGGCTGTTGAAGTTGAAGAAGATGTGGGTGAAATGGGCCACCAGGCCGGCCAGAAGATAAAACCCCAGGAAGCGCCCGTTCCCGATGGTCGCCTCGATGTTATCGGCAAAAATCCACATGAAAAGCATATTCCCGGCGAAATGGGCCAGCCCCCCATGTAAAAAAATGCTGGTGAGCAGGGTGTACCAGTCCCTCCCTGCGCTAATCTCACTGGGTACGGCCCCATAGGCCTGTACGAATGCCCAGGGATCTCCAATATACCAGTATTGCCAGGCAAACGCGAGCGCGTTCAGCAAAATAATCAGATAGCTGAACAGAGGGAAATATCCCCCCTTGATGTTATCGTCCCCGATAGGAAAAATCATGGACTTGTTTTTTACTGCTCGAAATATAGGGAAATATCCGCAGTACTTACTGCAACAGGTTATTGCGGTAAAAAAACGATACTATTTTTTCGTCCAGATAAAGGCTTTTTGAGGGAAAATAGCTGGGCTGTGTAACCGAAAAAAGGCATCGTGTGGGTGGAAAAGAGCCATTTTTAGCCCATGTTGATCCTGTCGCAACAATTCTTCCTGTGAGACAGCCTCTTGAACGTCCCTGCCTGGAGTAAAGAATGGATATTTTACGCAACCCCATAAGTCCTGTGGGTAAATATGGCCAAAACCTTTTTATCGGGGCTTTGTTTTTTGAATGCCGTTAAAATGCACGTGACGACACTGCCGGCCAGCACCGCCCCTGGTGATTGCTGCTGCGGGGATCGTCGGCAAAAAATGAATTTTTGTACCCATGTGGTAATTTATGCAGGAAAAGAATACAAGCGCGGAGTTCCCTGGCAACAATACAGACCCAACGGCCTCCGAGAGAAAAAAAGATCATATCCAAATGGCCTTCCAGTCGCAGGTGCCCCCTTCGGTCCTCGACGGCCGTTTTTACTATGAGCCGCTGCTTTCAGGACATCCGGAAAAAGGTTCCTGGCCTCCGCTCCCGATTTTAGGCAAAACCCTGCATGTGCCAATTTGGGTATCGAGCATGACCGGAGGGACCGCTCTTGCCCGTACCATCAATCAAAATCTGGCCAAGGCCTGCGGGGAATTTGGTATGGGTATGGGACTGGGGTCTTGCCGCCAACTCCTTTACAACGATACCTATCTGCCCGACTTTGATGTGCGGGACCTGATCGGGGAAGGACTCCCCCTGTATGCCAATCTCGGTATCGCCCAGCTCGAACAATTGATGGATACCGGTGAATTGTGGCGGCTCGACCAGCTTATCGGGAAATTACGGGCAGATGGGCTGATTATCCATGTCAACCCTTTTCAGGAATGGCTCCAGCCGGAAGGCGACCGTTTTCGGAGGCCACCAATCGAGACCATCCGCACGATCCTGGAACAAGCCGGCTTTCCCGTCATCGTCAAAGAAGTAGGACAGGGAATGGGTAGGGAAAGCCTCCGTGAACTGATGCAGCTTCCCCTCGCAGCTATTGATTTCGGCGCTGCAGGCGGTACAAATTTTGCACGGCTCGAACTCCTCCGCGCACAGCCCGATAAGGCCGGGATTTTTGCAGCGCTTGCCCATATCGGCCATAGCGCAGGTGAGATGATCGGGTGGGTCAACGAACTCGGTGCCGAACTGGGCGAACGGCAACGCTGCCATGCCTTCATCATTTCCGGTGGGATCAAAGATTTTCTGGATGGCTACCATGCAGTTTCTACGCTATCCTTCCCTGCGGTATATGGCCAGGCTTCCGGTTTTCTCGCACATGCCCGCGGGTGCTACACCGAGTTGCATACTTATGTCAGGCAGCAAATCGAAGGACTGGAGCTCGCCAGAGCCTATCTCCGCGCACGTTGAATCCCGGTGCGAAATGGATTTTTTTTGCCGCCGTCTCGTAAAGGGGTTATGCAAAAAGGCATTTTTGCCACCGAAGGGGGCGAAAGGCGCTTCGCACAACCCGACTTATGAGAAAGTCTCCCGTAGAGAAAGAAATCCTGAATATTTTTCACATAATACCCTAAAACAAAAACTTTATGAATCATAAAGCACCGGATATGCCTCCCGTCGGCCAGGTGGAAGGGTTCTCCCGAATGGGGCGGGATGAAAAAATCACCTGGCTGGAGCGGGTTTTTCTTTCAGGTGAATACCAGGCAAATGAGATTTTGCAGGGGTTCCGGCACAACGACCCCGCCGTACAGCGCGTCCTCGACGGCCTTAGTGAAAATACCCTGGCTAATTTCCCCATCCCCTTCGGGATTGCTCCCAACTTCCTGGTCAACAGCAGATGGTATGCCGTGCCTATGGTTATTGAAGAGAGCTCTGTTGTTGCTGCTGCTTCCAGTGCTGCCAAATTCTGGGCCGCCCGGGGCGGGTTCCATGCCCGGGTCATTTCTACGGTCAAACTCGGACAAGTGCACTTCACCTACTCCGGCGACCCTCAAAATCTGCAAAGTACGAAAGCAGAACTGTTTGAATGCCTGCGCCGGGACGCGGCCCCCATTACTGCCAATATGGATGCCCGGGGTGGTGGCATACTCGATATCGAATTACTGGATTTCCAGGCACTGGAGCCTGATTATTACCAGTTAATGGTGCGTTTTGAGACCTGTGATTCCATGGGGGCTAATTTTATTAATTCAGTGCTCGAGCAGTTTGCCCGCACCCTTATTACATTCGTCGGATCGCATCCCACTTTTTCCATGGATCGTGGGAATATAGAGATTATCATGGCTATTCTATCCAATTTCACGCCGGAATGTCTCGTTCATGTGGAAGTAAATTGCCCGGTCAGTGCGTTGGAAGGTGCCAGTGACCATATAGATGCTGTTTCTTTTGCCGAAAAATTCGAAAAAGCTGTGCGGATTGCAGAAATTGACCCCTATCGCGCCACTACTCACAATAAAGGGATTTTTAACGGCGTAGATGCGGTTGTGTTGGCCACAGGTAATGATTTTCGGGCCATTGAAGCTTGCGGTCATGCTTTTGCTGCGCGTTCAGGCACTTACCGCAGCCTGAGTCATTGTACTACCGAAGCGGGCACTTTCCGTTTCTGGATGGAATTGCCCCTCTCGCTGGGTACGGTTGGCGGCTTGACGCGCCTTCACCCTTTGGCGAAGTTATCCCTCGATATCCTTGGGCAACCCTCTGCCGCCCAGCTCATGGAAATCATCGCGGCTACTGGTCTCGCCCAGAATTTTGCCGCACTCCGTTCGCTGGTCACTACCGGTATTCAGAAAGGACACATGAAAATGCACCTGATGAATATCCTACACCACCTCGGTGCCTCAGACCCGGAGGTGGATTCTGCCATACAGTATTTTAAAGAAAAATCCGTGTCCTTCTCAGGTGTCCGGGAATACCTCCAGACCATACGCATTCAGGAGATTGCACCAAACGCAGATGACCAGGGATGAAGCAACAGGAAGGGACATACCGGGCCAACGGAAAACTTCTGATCAGCGGGGAATACTTCGTACTGGATGGAGCCCTTGCCCTCGCCCTGCCCACCCGCCTTGGCCAAACCCTTTCCTGTCAACCTGGCACTGGGTCAGGCATCGAATGGGAGAGCTATGATGCCAATGGCCATTTGTGGTTCCGGGGTACATTCAGCCTTCCCGGGTGGACCTTACTGGAAGGCAGCGATGTAGAAGTTGGCCGGAACCTTGAAAAGATCGGACAGGCGGTACACCGTCTTCGCCCGGAAGGCTGGACGGCACAACCTGCGCTGAAAATCGTCACCCAACTGGAATTCCCCCGACACTGGGGCCTGGGGAGCAGTTCGACACTTGTCACCCTGCTCGCTGCACTCACCG
The DNA here is from genome assembly GCA_040382095.1 of Lewinellaceae bacterium. Classification (GTDB taxonomy): domain Bacteria; phylum Bacteroidota; class Bacteroidia; order Chitinophagales; family Saprospiraceae; genus JADJPL01. The sequence continues at coordinate 110,430 of JBEIGB010000002.1, read as the reverse complement.
ATACCGACCCTTACGCGCTGCTCGCGGGGAGTTTCGGAGGATCAGGGTATGACCTGGCATGTGCCGGTGCTGCAGGGCCGATTTTATTCCAGCGAGACGCAGGTGTGCCCCATTTCGTACACATCCCTTTCCATCCTGCTTTCAGCAATCAATTGTTCTTTGTTTATCTGGGTAAGAAACAGGATAGCAGGGCGGGGATCAGCCGGTATCGGGAGCTCATGGGAAATGATAATTCCTTATTGGCGCATATTAGCCGCCTGAGCTGGGAAATTGCCGCCGCAAAGGATTTCCGTCAATTCTGCACGCTTTTGCATACCCATGAAAGCTGCGTATCCGAAGTGTTGCAGTTGCCCCGGGCAGGAGAACTATATTTCCCCGATTTTCCCGGGGCGATCAAATCCCTGGGTGCCTGGGGCGGCGATTTTGTGCTCGCAGCTTCTTCCTTGCCTGCTCCCGCAACGATTGATTATTTTCGGGAAAAAGGCTTTGACGTATGCCTGCAATACAATGACCTGATCTTAAACCATTTTTGACCATGCCCACAGCAAACTGGTACGATGGCGTCATTCGGAGGATCGAAACACGCGCCCCCAATACCCGTAGTTTCTGGCTCGAAGTCCCGGAATTGCCTGGCTTTGACTTTAAGCCCGGACAGTTCATTACTATGGATCTTCCCATCCACGAAAAACGCCTGCAACGCTGGAGGAGCTATTCCATTGCGAGTGCCCCCGACGGCTCCAATGTGATTGAGCTATGCATCGTCCGCCTCGAAGGCGGTCTGGCGAGCAATTATCTTTTCGACCATATACACGAAGGCGCTGCCATCCGCTTCAAAGGCCCTGGCGGGGCATTTATCCTCCCCGAAACCTTAGACAAAGATCTTGTCCTTATCTGTACCGGTACTGGTGTAGCCCCTTTCAGAAGTATGCTCCTGGACCTCCTCCACCGGAAACCACCCCATCGGAAGATTCATCTCATCTTCGGGACGCGATGGAGGGCGGGTGTACTTTATGAAAAAGAATTTATTCAATTACAAGACGTACTTCCCGGGTTTACTTACTCCGTGGCCCTCTCCCGGGAGGCTGGTCCACAGCTCCTTCAGGCGCCCTTTGACCTGTATCAGGGTTATGTCCACCAGGTCTATCAGGAATACTACCGGGAAAAGCGGGAGGATTTGCTTTTCTACCTTTGCGGCTGGTCCAATATGGTAGATGAAGCCGTGCGCCAACTGACCAGCGACCTCGGCTATCCAGCGCATCAGGTCCGTACAGAATTATACGGATGAACGCCCCCGTGTGTAAAGGAGCAAAAAGCGCTCAACCATCAATGGCTTTTAAGCGTTTTAGAAAAAAATTGTAAAAACATATCGAATCATGAGCAACCCAATCGCCCAAAGTCCGGTACTGCTGTACACGGAAAATACACCCAACCCGGAGTCGTTGAAATTCGTCACCAACAGGATGCTGTTCAAAGGCACTGCTGATTTCAGGGAGGCGGCCCTGGCGGCGGAATGGTCGCCACTGGGCCATGCCCTTTTCGATCTGCCGTACGTTAAAGGGGTGTATATCTGCAACAACTTTGTGACCATCACCAAGGCCTTCAACTACGAATGGGAAGACCTCAAACTTCCGATCAAAGACTTCATCAAGCATTATGTCGAAGAAGGTAAAACTATTGTCAAAGACGGGTTTACTGAATTCATCGCTGCTGAGGAGGCCGAACGCCACGCCGCGGATTATTCCGGGGAAGACGCTGAACTTGTAAAAAGGATTAAAGACCTCATTGATATGTACGTCAAACCCGCCGTTGAGGGCGATGGCGGCAACATCGAGTTCAAATCGTTCCATCAAGGTACGGTAACGGTAGTCCTTCAGGGTTCCTGCAGCGGTTGCCCTTCCTCTACGGTGACGTTGAAAGCTGGTATAGAGGGGATGCTCCGCAGGATGATTCCCGAGGTACAGGAGGTTGTTTCCGAAATGGGTTAAGCCGGAATAATCCGGCTCAGCCCTGCCTTTCCGGTACCTGCTTCAGGTGAAGAGGGTTCCCTGTGGTGCTGCCGGGTCTATATCAAAGTCAATAGTATCGCCGGCGTGAAGCTTTGCTGTGGAATCGGCAGGTGTATCAATTTCTGCGACATCTCCGAGTTTCTGGTCGCTCAGTTTATTTCCCAGGGCTTTCCATCCTTTCACGTCAATAAATTCTGCTATACTCAGCTCGCCGGGGATTTTTTTGTTGCGTACCCTGACCGAATATTGGATCCGGGGATTGGGTTTCGTTGACGCGAAGAGCAGGCGGGAGTCCTTATGATCGGTGAGGAAGCTAAAGCGTTGGTCGAGGGTAGAAGTTTCGATGTGGAAGCGCTTGACCATGGTCCATCCTTTATGGCCATCGAAGTGGACCGCGCTGATGGTCAGGTCTGGGGCATATTTGCCGATAAAGATCACTTCTTCGGGGTTAAAGCGGCGATTCTGATCAATTTCCATGATTTCATAGGCTCCCTCTTTGTAGAGCAGGAGCAGTCGGTCGCCTGTGTCGAATTCGCCAAGGAAAATACCACGGGCATCGGTATTGAGCTTGCCACTCACTTCGTCCATCCATAGGCGTAGGGCTCCGAGGGTGGACTTTCCTACGGTTTTTAGCGCGATTTTGCGCACCGGGAAGCGGGTCACCATATTGCCCTGGGCACTACGGCCTTTGATGGCCAGCTCGCCAAAATCAAATTCGAAGGCCTTCTTCTTGGCCTTACAGGTAGGACTAAGTATTACATTGACCACCTCGGCCTCCCCATTGGGGCTCACGGAGAAGTAGAACAATTTAGATCCTTTTTCACCCGTCGTCAGGTCGTACTCCCGGTCCCGGGTGATCGCCGTTACGTTGAAGCGCTTCGCATAAGAACGGCCGGTGCTGCCGTCGAGGTAAATCATATTGTAAGTAGTCCGTTCATCGGCTTTTTTCCAGATTGCGACATGGAGGATATCCTTGCCTACAAATGTTTTTTCGGTGATGCGGGTCACTACAAATTTGCCATCGGACCTGAAGACGATTACATCGTCAATATCGGAACAATCACAAACAAATTCGTCTTTTTTCATACCAAACCCGACGAAGCCATCGGTGCGGTTGACGTAGAGCCTGGCATTGTTGGCCACCACCTCTGTAGCCTGTATGGCATCCAATGAGGTAATCCTGGTCTTTCGTTCCCTGCCTTTGCCATATTTTTCCAGCAGCCGCAGGAAGTAGGCGATGGCATAATCTGTGAGGTGGTTCAAGTCGTGCCGGACCTGGCGGAGTTCCTCCTCCAGTGCGGCAATCAGCTCATCTGCTTTGAAAGTATTGTATTTCGAAATGCGCTTGATTTTGATTTCCGTCAGCCGGACAACATCGTCGTTTGTGAAATCGCGCATCAATAGCAGGCGCTGGTCATTGGGCGTGGGTTCTTCGGAGGGGCAGCGCACATAACGTCGGAGCTCGCGATCAATCGTGACGATCACCTCTTCCCAGGATTCGCAAGCTTCGATTTCGTGGTAGATGCGGTTTTCGATAAAGATTTTTTCCAGGCTGGCGAGGTGCCATTTTTCCAGTAGTTCGTGTTCCTTGATCAGGAGCTCCTGGCGGAGCAGTTCCTTCGTCTGGAAGGTACAGCGCCTGAGGATTTCTTCGACCGACAGGAAGTGCGGTTTTTCATCAATAATCACGCAGGCATTGGGGGAGATAGAGACTTCGCAATCGGTGAAGGCGAATAGGGCATCAATCGCCACGTCAGGAGAAACGCCGGTGGCGAGTTCTACCAGCACCTCTACCTCCTGTGCCGTATTGTCGGTAACCTGTTTTATCTTGATTTTGCCCTTATCGTTGGCTTTTATGATACTTTCTATGAGCGAACCGGTATTGACACCGAAAGGCAGTTCCCGGACAGCAATCAGGTTTTTATCCATTTTTTCCAGGCGGGCCCTTGCGCGGATACGCCCACCCCTGCGGCCGTTTTGATAATCCGAAACGTCAATCATGCCGCCGGTCGGAAAATCGGGGAATATGCGCACTTTTTCTCCCTTCAGGATACTGATAGATGCTTCGATGAGCTCGATGAAGTTGTGGGGGAGGATTTTGGTAGAAAGGCCGACGGCGATCCCCTCTGCGCCCTGGGCGAGCAGAAGTGGGAATTTTACCGGGAGTGTTACGGGCTCGCGCTTTCTCCCATCGTAGGAAAGCTGCCACCGGGTAGTCTGCGGGTTAAATACGACTTCGAGCGCGAATTTAGTAAGCCTGGCCTCGATGTAGCGCGCTGCTGCAGCACTGTCGCCAGTCAGGATATTGCCCCAGTTGCCCTGGGTATCTATCAATAAGTCTTTCTGCCCCAGATTGACCAACGCGTCCCCGATAGCGGCATCCCCATGTGGATGGTATTGCATCGTCTGCCCGATAATATTCGCCACCTTGTGGTAGCGCCCGTCGTCCATTTCCTTCATCGCATGCAGGATCCGGCGCTGTACGGGTTTGAGCCCGTCTTCGATTGTGGGAACTGCCCGTTCCAGGATGACGTACGATGCGTAATCCAGAAAGTAGCCCTGGTACATTTTGTTCAGGGAAGAAAGCCCATTTACCACATTCTCTTGACCTTGTTCTGGTATCTCGCTCATGCTTTGACCATTATTTAACTTGCTGCGACGGGATCGCCCCGGGTTGGGAATACTGCTACGCTTCAAGCATTACTGCCCACCATAAAACCCGTCAAATTTAAAACAAAAATAGGTTAAAAAAAATTATTTAAAACTTTTTTATTAAAAAATGTCAGAGGGTATCCCGCAAAGCAGTGCTATGCAAAAGGTGTTGTATGTCAGGCAGCGCCTGTCGAACAGGAGACGTTCCATCAAGGTTGTTAAAGTCTGTTTGTTTTGTAAAGCCTCACAGGTAGTTTTCGAATTGCCTCTTGCAAGTTTACGGCAATACGAGTACATTTATGGACGGAATGTTCGCGCCAGGATATGAGATTGCCTGGCCGGCCTAAAAATCCAGGATATGGACTTCGTATTGCCTGCCAATTTTGGGGAAGAGGATGTTATCTGCGCATGTAAACGTCAGGAGCGCTGGGCACAACAGTTGCTGTATGAAGAATACTACAGCAAGTTAATGGTCGTATGCCTGCGTTACGCAAACAATGAACACGATGCGCTGGATATCCTGCACGAGTCTTTTATCAAAATTTTTCAGCACATTGACCGCTATCAAATAGGTACCTCGCTCTTATCCTGGATGCGGCGGATTATTGTTAATACGGCAATTGATTTTTATCGGAAGCGTATGCGCCGGCGGACAGAGGAGTTGGCTCAGGCCGCACATATTTCGCAGGAAGAGATAGATGCCATCAGCCACTGCTCGGAGCAGGAAATCCTGCTTGCCGTCCAGCAGCTTTCCCCGACATACCGGACAATTTTCAACTTGTTTGTTGTTGAAGGTTATTCGCATAAAGAAATCGCCGATTTGCTGGATATTACAGAGAGTACCTCCAGGTCGAACCTGGTGAAAGCACGAATGAAATTGAAAGCGCTGCTGACGCGGGAAATAACTGGAAATGGGTACGAAGAAATTTGATAATATTATACGGAATAAGCTGAAGGGGATTGAAGTGCCCTCACAGCCCGCCCACTGGGAGGCCTTTCAGAAAAAACTGGAGGCGGCCACACCACCTTTGGGGGATCCGGAGTCGGAACAACAATCGGACCGGCTTATCTCCCAAAAGCTCCAACATGTAACTGTGCATGGGTCTGCGTCGGCGACATGGCCCCTGATGGAGCAGAAAATTCAGTTCCACGCCGTTTTGCGCGAAAGGGTCTTTTTCTACAAGTCGTTGGAATTATGCCTCATCCTGTTTTTTACAATCCTCGTATGGCAATGGGCGAACAGGCCGGTACTTCCTCCTCCTGTATTTGAAAGCCCCACCCAGCCAATTGCTTCCGGGCAATATCGCACTCTGCACGATAGCGCGGATGCGGGTACTATTGTACCGGTCCCTGGAGATGACCAACTGGTCAGCAAGGAAATCCACCCGCACCCAATTAATGCTTCCGATAATCGGGTGGGTGGCCCCACGCTATCTTTTCTACCCGAAAGCCCGCACCCGCAGGGCTTAGTGCCTTCGGCTTCGGATGCGGTTACAAAAATACTGGATATCCTGCCCAGCCATAACGTTGGGCAAGGCCTTACCCTTACTTATAATTTACCGGAAAAGTCAAGGGAGCAAAAGCGGAATGACCCGGCGCACTGGGCAGTACCGGCGATTGCCGTTCCCCAGTTCAAACTGCTGGCCCTCGCACCCGAAGAATATGAGGAAGGGGTCTTTGCTTTAAAAGACTCACCCAAACAGGCGCGTCTCAATATCTCTATGCTGGGGTCTGCCGATTACAACCGGGTAATGACCCCTCCTAATTACCTCTACCGCATCAAAGGTTTTGACCGATACGCCCTGGGCTATGGAGGAGGCTTGCTCTTTGGGCTGGAGTATGGTCGGATGGAAATCGGATCCGGGCTGGTTTATGCAGCAAAACAATATCGTCCGCTGCCGGTAATTTTCATCAGGGGGAATTTCCAGGACGGCTATGTGGGCGAATCGCTGCAAACGGTAGAGCTCAACATGATCAATCTCCCGCTCTACCTTCGTTATGATGCGCTGCGCAAGGACAAATGGCGGGCTTATCTGTCCGGGGGCGCTTCCTTGCAGGTCGCTTTTGAAGCCAACTATTATTTTGCCCCGCCAACCGCTTTCCCTGCTTTTCTCGCACAGACCCCCGCCGGGGAATCCCGGCTCCGCAACCGGATCGAGGGTTGGTTCCAGGGGGGGGCGTTCAAAGAAAATAGTTATGTCACTGCCAATATCGCCCTCGGGGTCGAAAGGTTTGTTTCAGAACGCTGGGGAATATTTTTTCAGCCGACCTACCACCGTTCCTTTGGGTATTTTTCCAACGGCCTCGGGCCTAACCTGGACCGGATACACACTTTCTCCCTTTGGACGGGTATCCGCGTACGTGTACTGGATTAAGGGCGGTCCCTCAATATTACAACAAACGTGAAAGAAGGCTACATAGCGATTGAAGGCGGGAAAGTTTTTTTCCGCAAATCGGGTAGTGGCCATCGCGTGATTGTTGCCCTGCATGGGTTTGGCCAGGATGGAAGTGTGTTCTCCGGTTTGCCCCTATCCCAGGGCTATTGCATATATGCGATTGACCTCCCGTGGCACGGCCGCACTTCGTGGCAGGCACCATTTTTTTTTCAGGCTGATTTGCGGGCCATCGTCCAGGCAATTTTGAGCATGGAAGCAGGCACCAGTGGTTTCGAAGCATTGGGCTTCAGCTATGGGGCAGGGCTTTGGTTAGGCGCCTCGACCCCGGTCAAAACAGCCTGTAGTAGAATGTTTTTGCTATCCCCCGAAGCCGCCGGAGGCCGTTGGCAATCGTGGACTACGGGTATCCCCCAATGGATGCGCAGGGCACTCGGCCTGGTAATTCTTCATCCTGCTATTCTCCTTTTTATCGCCGGTCTTCTTGTCAAAACCAGCCTGTTACATCCTTTCCCCCTGCGTTTTATGCGACATCATCTGGAATCGCCCGACAGACGGCAGCGTTTGTTCAGAACCTGGGTCAGCATGGCCAATTTCCCTGTCCGCAGGAAAGCCCTTATTGAATGGATATCCCAAACTCCTGTACCAATTCACCTGTTCATCGGGGAGAAAGACCCTCTCGTACGCCTTTCCAGTATCAATAAATGGACAGAAGGCATCCCTGGCCTTACCCTGCACACCCTTCCACAGGGTCATCAACTGATCGAAAAGGTTGATTGGGAAAAATTCCTGCGCTGAGTTATCCTTCTGCCAGTTCTCTCAGGCAATGTTCGATCTTGTCAAACCCAAATGTACCGAATATCCTGTCCCATTTGGCCTTGATTTCCGCATTACAAAGGTTCCCGATACTTCCCTCGTGGGTATGGACGACTCGCCGGTCGGGATTAAATTCACCGGCGGCGATTGCCGCGCCGATTTCCCGATAGGCATCCCGGAACGGAATACCTTCCAGCACCCTGCGGTTTACTTCTTCTACACTGAAAAGGTACAGATACCGCGGGTCATCGAGCAATCCCTCTTTTAGCTCGATATACCCAAGGGAAAATGCAGCGATGCGCAGGCAAGCCTTTGCACTTTCCAGGGCAGGAAAAATCATCTCTTTCAACAACTGAAAGTCCCGGTGATATCCGGAAGGCAGATTTGTCGTCAATTGCGCGACCTGGGCGGGAAGTGCCTGTAACATATTACAGCGGGCGCGGATCAGCTCAAATACATCCGGATTTTTTTTATGCGGCATGATGCTCGAACCCGTGGTCAGCGCATCGGGAAAGCTGATGAACCCAAAATTTTGGTTGAGGAACAATACAATGTCCATTGCCATTTTGCCCATTGTCTGTCCGAGTGCTGCAAGCGCAAAGGCGAGAAACAGTTCTGTTTTTCCCCTGCCCATCTGGGCATTGACTGTGTTGTAGCTCAGGTCTGAAAAACCCAGTAGCTCGGTCGTCCGCCTGCGCCTGAGGGGAAATGAGGATCCATATCCTGCAGCAGAGCCCAAAGGGTTTTGGTTTGCGATCTGAAATGCGCTGTGCAGCACCAAAAGGTCATCCGCCAGGGATTCTGCGTAAGCCCCAAACCACAATCCAAAAGACGAGGGCATTGCTACCTGAAAATGCGTATATCCGGGCATCAAAGTGTCCTTGTGGGTCTGTGACAGCTCCTGTAGCTGATCAAAAAGGCCCTTCATCAACTCTGCCACGACTTGTATTTCCGACCGGAAGTATAAGCGCAGGTCCACGAGCACCTGATCGTTCCTCGACCGGCCGCTGTGGATCTTCTTTCCTGCTTCCCCCAGGCTTCGGGTGAGCATCAGCTCTACCTGGGAATGAATATCTTCGACGCCTTCCTCAATCCGTACATGGCCTGCTACCGCTTCTCGGTACAATTCTTTCAAAGCGTTATCCAGCAACGCAAAATCTGGTTCGTCCAGGAGTCCCGTCTCACAAAGCATCCGGATATGCGCCAGGGAGCCCAGGATATCAAAAGGGGCAAGGTACAGGTCCATTTCCCGGTCTCTGCCAACGGTAAACCCCTCGATTTCCCGTAGGACGTGATAGTCTTTTTGCCAAAGCTTCATCATTATATTTTTCAACAGATCAGGCTTGTTGCGAGGGTCGGTGCCGTGGGGAACAGGGACTTTTCTGACCTGCGATAATCCCCCTGCAACAAGCCACTTAATTGGGTACAGGAATATAGTGCGCTGCCGGATCCTGCACTTTACCTGTCCATTCTATCCCTTTGATCAGTGCAGTATATTTATTTATGGCATCTTCGATTTCCGCCACTTCAATATATTCATCGGCAGTGTGGGAGCGGGCGGAATCACCGCACCCGATCTTGACCGAGGGAAAAGTCATGAGGGCCTGATCGGACAACGTTGGGGATCCGAACCACGACAGTCCCAGCCGCCGGCCACTTTCCACGAGGGGATGGTCGAGGGCAATCCCCGAAGCGTTCAGGCGCAAAGATCTCGGCTTCAACTCGGACCGAAGATGCTGCTGTAGCCACTGTAGAATCGCTTCATTGCTGTATAGTTCGTTGGTACGGACATCTATCACGAAGGTACAGCGGTCTGGGATGACATTGTGCTGTGTCCCGGCATTGATTTGTGTGACGGTACACTTTACCTTTCCCAGTAGTGGGGAGACCCGTTCAGGCGCGTGATCACGCAGAAAAAGAATATCGGTCATCGCTTCATAGATTGCATTGATTCCTTCCTCGCGAGCCGCATGCCCGGCCTGTCCGGTTGCCGTTGCATCTATTACCAGCAGGCCTTTTTCGGCTACAGCCATTTGCATACGTGTCGGCTCGCCGACAATAGCGGCATCAATATGCCCTAAAGCAGGCAGTAGGGCGGCAATACCATTCGCCCCGGAAACCTCTTCCTCGGCAGATGCGGCGAAGATGAGGTTGACCGGAAGGTCGGCTTCCCCCTGTAACTGCAGGAACACCGCCATGAGCGCCACCAGGCATCCACCGGCATCGTTGCTCCCCAGTCCATAGAGCCTGCCGTCCTCGCGCACAGGGTTAAATGGATCGCGCGTCCAGCCGGCAACCGGTCTGACAGTGTCGTGGTGGGAATTCAGCAAGAGTACGGGCTTATCCGGCGACCAGGCCTCGCTGCGTGCAAATACGTTGTTTCCGGAGCGGAAAGTGGCTACACCTGCTTTTTGTAGGCATTCTTCCAGCAAGGTAGCAGTGTTGCTTTCTTCCCGCGAGAAAGAAGGTATTGAAATTAAAGAACACAACCATTCTACGGCTGTTTCCGCGATACGGCGGGTATCGGCATCTGTTTTCCCCATAACCTACGGTTGAACCGGGTGTGGCCTGACAATGAGCGTACCGCCCCCTTCGGTGAAAGTATCAGGGCCGCAAATACGAACCTTTTCTACCCCGGACTGAACCGCAGCGAACGCATTATCGAGTTTGGGAACCATTCCTGTATGGATCGCACCCTGCCCGCGGTACATCTGGTAAGTTTGCGGTGTTAGTTCGGGGATAAGCCCCTGATCTCCGGTTGGATCTGTCAGGACCCCGTTTTTTTCGAAGAAAAAGGACAGTTCTGTTGCATAAAGCGGTACCATGGCCGTTGCCAGGGAAGCAGCTATCGTATCGGCATTGGTATTGAGGAGCTGTCCCCGGCCATCGTGGGTAATTGCACAAAAGACTGGTACAAAACCAGCTTCCAGTAACTGATGGATACCTGCTGCGCAGACCGATTCGATGTCCCCTACCCAGCCGTAGTCTGTTGTCTGTACAGGGCGCTTTACAGCCCGGATCAAGTTGCCATCGGCACCGCTGAGGCCGGTGGCATTACACCCCCTGGCTTGTAAAAGTGCTACTACCCGCTTATTGAACCAACCGGCATATACCATCACGGCAATTTCCAGGGTTGCATCATCGGTGATGCGGCGGCCTTCCACCATACGGGTAGGAATCCCGAGTTTTGTGCTGAGCTCCGTAGCCCCTTTACCTCCGCCGTGCACCAGCGCCTTTCGGCCCGGGAGCTTTGCGAAGTGGTCGAGGAACCGGGTCAGCATGGTTTCGTCATCCACTACTTTGCCGCCGATTTTAACAATATGGAGCGGTAATTTATTCATCATTTCGAAAATCGCTTACTTTTGACGATATTGGAAGGTGAGCTTTCGGTATAATACTTGTCCAGGCTGGTAAGCAGGTAATGATATCGTTTGCCTTTCTCCCCATGCACATCCAGGAAGGTAACTTTCCCATGAGGCCGGCTTGCGGGGATAATATGCAGGATGCTGCCCGGCCTGGCGATATCCGGGCCAACTCCTTCCGGGAAGCGGTAAACCACCCAGTAGCCTGGCGACGCTGCAGGTATTGTATTCTTCCAAACCAATTCCATGCCCACTTTCGTTTTGTGTACTGTTTTCAGCACGGGTGGGCGCAGTGGCTCCAGTGAGTGCCCTTTGCGCAGCGGCAGCAGTGCGGGGGCAGCGAAATAAGCATTGCTGAGGGAATCGGTCAGCCCCAGAGGGTTTTTGAGTAATTGTTTGGCGCTGAAAAATATATGTCCGTGTACTTTGTCGATAGCCCGGTTAATCCGGAGCTGACGGGGGATTTGGTCTGGCTCCAGCCATTCGGGGTAACGGTCAGAACCTACCCGATAAGCTGCCATACCAATATAGAGCTTTGCCCCGTTGGCATTATCGTACCACCATTTCAGCGTTTTTTCATAATCCACCAGTTCAAAGCCGATATGGAAATAAAGCTGAGGTGCGACATAGTCAATCCAGCCCTTTCTCAGCCACTTTCGGATATCGGCGAACAAGTCGTCGTAGTTGGTTTGGCCGGCGCGGGTAGGGGAGCCCTCCGGGTCTTTATCCTGGTTGCGCCAGACACTGAAAGGGCTGATCCCAAATTCCACTGTTGGCCGTAAGTTTTTTATACGGGTGTGCAGGGTCTCTATCAGGGTGTCCACATTGTGTCGGCGCCAATCATCCACGTTGGCAAAGCCTGCGCCGAGGCGTGCGAAGTCGGCAGCATCCGGAAAATCTTCTCCTGTGATCCGGTAAGGGTAGAAGTAGTCGTCCATGTGAATGGCATCCAGCGGATAACGTTTGATAAGCTCTTCTACGACTTCTACGAGATGTGCGCGCACTTCAGGGAGGGAGGGGTTAAGGTAAAATTTGGAGCCGTACTTAAGGATCCAGTCGCGGTGCGTATTGAACAAATGGTCAGGGGAGAGGCCGGCCGTATCGAGATCGTTCGTTGCGCGATAAGGATTGAGCCATGCGTGGAATTCAAAATTGCGTCTGTGCGCCGTTTCGATCATGAAGCCCAGGGGATCCCAGCCGCCAAGCGGTGCGTTGCCCTGCTGTCCCGTCAGATATTTTGACCAGGGGGCCAGTGCGGAAGGGTAAAGTGCATCTGCGGCAGGGCGCACCTGAACGATCACCGTGTTGAGGCCTGCGCGTTCAAAATTATCCAGCAACGCTGTCCATTCCCGTTTCAGGGAAGCGGTATCTGTAGTTGGCCGGACGGGGTAATCAATATTTGCCACAGACGCCACCCACACCCCGCGCAGCTCGCGCTTAGGGCCTGCCTGGACTTGTGCGTCTATTTTGATGGGCACACCAAGCAGCAAAAAGAAACAACCCATGATACTAATTCGGCACATTTCCGGATAATTTCCGCGAAAGATATAGGTTTTTTACCTACCCAGGCAACCTGCACGCAGAAATTCGGTGTCTGCTTTGATGCTTTTAGGCAGTAAGGGGGGAATAAGCCATTTGACGATGCCAGGCTATGTTGCATTCTTCATGTCGTTTACCGTGGCAGTAAGGGGGGGAATAAGCCATTTGACGGGGTTGTATTGGTCAAGCCCGCTCCATCTGCAGGCTATTGAGCTGCTGGATGAATTCCCCGCTGATTTCAGGGGCAAAGATATTCCCCGCCTGGCAGTCGTCGAATACCCCAAGCTTCATTTCTCGGGCAAGGGTCTTTGCGAGGTCCCCCATATTCCGGACGAATTCCCTGTTTTTGCCGAGCGACATATAATGGTCTATTACCCCTGTGCGTATCAGCTCGTAGGGATCTAAAACCAGCAGCATCTGTCGCTGGTTTTTGCCCTTCGCATCTGTACCTGTTGACTCCTGAAATTGTGTGCGCATACCGTCGGTGGAATAGCCCAGTAAGTGTGCCCGGTACCGCCACCAGTTGGCTGCAGAGCCCCCGTTCCGCAATTTGAACATCCGGAGGTGCCGCTGCTCCGCTGCTTCCTGGCAAGACCGGAGGCACATCGCGCGCGTAAGCTCCAAAAGTGCAGACATCGCTTCTTGTGAAAAAGAATGCTGTACCCCCTCTTCCGCTTCGTACTCCTGGAGGCGACGAGAAATACCCAGCTTATCCCGGCTCTTCGAATGCAAAGCAATCAGCTTGGCCAACTCGACAGACAAGTAGAAGTCCTCTATGAATTGTCCCCCTCCCTGTTGCCGCCGGGGTGCGTAGTCCTTCATCACTACCGGGCGGCGGATGCCTTCCCGGAAAGCATATACGTCTTTGAGCCAACGGCGCACCATTACCCCATAGTGCTGGACCGGTAATCCCAATAACTGAAACAATTGGGTCGCCTTTACTACCCTGGTCCCTTTATTGCTGATCAATACTTCCAGTTCCATAACTTGTTTTTTTGTTTTACACAAAGATATATTTTTTGTTTAAAAAAACAAATCGTTTTAAACAAAATATTTTATTTTATGCATTAAATTTGTTGTGGTAAAATTGCCATGCGGTAAAAGCGGCTCTTTTTCGCCTACACTGTGCCTTTTGGGGTCTCGTGGCGCCGCTGTATTTCCTTAAAGATCGGCCATTTACCCTATGTGCCGGACTCATCGCGATAAGGCTGTTTCGGTAACTGTGCGGTATCGAAGCACCTGTATCGCCGGGTTGCTGTTGACCTGAATACGGAGTCGGGCGCAAGGACACGTTAAAGAAACCTTAAATAAACCCGATGCCGGGCAACCTATCGGATATTTCTACGTTCTAAAAATGAGAAGTTGAAAAATTGATCTCTAACCCTTTGATTTATGGTTGCAACAACAAAAAAATTCCCTTCAACAGATCGGATTATCGAAATGATTTCCTGGTCCCTGCACATTCCGGTGTCCCGTATCAACCCTAATACGGATTTCGCAGACGACCTGCACCTGGATCAACTCGACCGGGAATTGTTGATTGCCGATCTGGAAAACCGCCTGGGTATTTATCTGAGCCAGGAAGAGGTCGCCAGTATCGAGACTGTGCGGGATGCCAGCCATTTTTTACAAATTAAAGTTGCCTAAGCCGATTGATCTGATTATGCCGGAGTACGTACACCTTCATTGCCATACGCAGTTCTCGCTGCTTGACGGTGCCTCCAGTATCGGCGATATGATGGAGAAAGCTGCACGCGATGGGCAAAAAGGCGTCGCGCTAACGGATCACGGGAATATGTTCGGCGCGTTTAAATTTGTCGCCGAGGCAAAAAAAAGGCAACTCAAGCCAATCATCGGCTGTGAGTTCTATCTCGTCCAGGATCGTTCCCGCAAGGTATTCTCCAGGGCAAAGGGCGAGCAGGACCAACGCTTCCACCAGCTTTTACTGGCAAAAAACCGGGAAGGATACGAGAACCTCTCCAAACTGTGTTCCCTCGGGTATATCGAAGGCCTGTACGGTAAATTCCCCCGCATTGACAAAAGCCTTCTGCTTCAGTACCATAAAGGGCTGATTGCCACCAGTTGCTGTATAGGCGCCGAAATTCCCCAGGCTATCCTCCACGGCAAACCAGGAGAAGCAGAAGGGCTGCTCCGTTGGTGGATAGACCTTTTCGGCGAGGATTTTTATATCGAATTGCAACGCCACCGGGGCATGGAGGATATTGATGGAACCGGCAAAAGCCAGGAAGACGTCAACCAGGAACTGCTCCGACTGGCCAAAAAGTATAACCTCAGGGTAATCTGTACCAATGATGCGCACTATGTGGAAGAAGACGATGCCCTTCCCCACGATATCTTGCTGTGCATCAACACGGGCGCACACCTGGAAGATTCTTCCCGCTTCCGTTTTCCCAGCTCGGATTTCTACTTCAAGACAAAAGAACAGATGCAGCTCCTGTTCTACGACCTGCCACAGGCCCTGGATCAAACGATGGAAATCCTCGATAAAATCGAAACCCTCGACCTTGCCCGGGATGTCCTCCTGCCCGCGTTTCCCCTGCCCGGTGGTTTCACCACCCAGGATGAGTACCTCCGCCATATCACCTTCGAAGGGGCAAGGCGACGCTATGGCCGGATCGCCCCACATGTCGAGGAACGACTCAACTTTGAGCTGGAAGTCATCAAACAATCCGGTTATCCAGGCTATTTCCTGATTGTACAGGATTTTACCAATACAGCCCGTCAAATGGGGGTCTCGGTCGGGCCGGGCCGGGGATCGGCCGCCGGATCGGCAGTGGCCTACTGTATCGGGATTACTAACGTGGACCCCATCAAATACGACCTCCTCTTCGAGCGCTTCCTCAACCCGGAGCGTGTCTCTATGCCCGATATTGATATTGATTTTGACGACGAAGGCCGTGAAAAGGTCATCGAATATGTCCTCCAAAAATATGGCCGCAACCAGGTAGCCCAAATCGTCACCTATGGTACCATGGCCGCCCGGTCCTCGCTGCGGGATGTTGGCCGCGTCATGAATATCCCGCTCTCCGAAGTGGATAAAGTGACAAAAACATTCCCTGCACACCTGAAAGCAAGCCTTGTAAAAGTCCTCGCAAAAGGCGATGTGGACCCCAAACTCAAAGAGGAACTCAACGCCGACGAACTGGAAAAAGCCTATCAGTTCAGACAACTATCCGAAAACAGCGGCCCCATCGGCCAGATGATCCAAACGGCCCGGAGGCTCGAAGGGTCTGTGCGGAATACCGGTATCCATGCCTGCGGCGTAGTCATCACTCCGGAAGAAGTGGCCAGATATGTCCCGGTCAAGGTGGACAAAGAGTCAGATATGCTGATCACCCAGTTTGACAATAGCGTCGCCGAAGCAGCCGGGCTCCTGAAAATGGACTTCCTGGGCCTCAAAACACTCACTATCGTCAAAGACGCAGTGCGTATGATCCACGAAAATCATGGCATCGCACTCGATGTGGATGAAATCCCGCTCGACGATGAAAAAACTTTCCTCCTCTTTCAACGCGGAGAAACGGTCGGGATCTTCCAGTATGAAAGCCCGGGGATGCAAAAGAACCTCAAAGAACTTGCCCCCACGACCTTCGAAGACCTTATCGCCATGAACGCCCTTTACCGCCCGGGGCCTATGGACTACATCCCCAACTTCATCGCCCGCAAACACGGCAGAGAGCCAATCGCTTTCGACCTTCCGGAAATGGAAGAATACCTGCGCGATACCTACGGCGTGACCGTCTATCAGGAACAGGTGATGCTGCTCTCCCAAAAACTCGCCGGTTTTACGAAAGGCCAGGCGGATAAACTCCGCAAGGCGATGGGGAAAAAAGTAAAGGCAGAACTCGACGCGATGTACCCCAAATTTATCGAAGGTGGTATAAAAAATAAGCACCCGGAAGATATCCTGCAAAAAATCTGGAAAAGCTGGGAAGCTTTCGCATCTTATGCCTTCAATAAATCCCATTCTACCTGCTACGCGCTGCTCGCCTTCCAAACGGCCTACCTGAAAGCAAATTTCCCCGCTGAATTCATGGCCTCGGTACTTACCCACAACAAAAACAATATCTCCGATGTGACTTTCTTCCTCGATGAATGCCGACGCATGGGCCTGCGGGTCTTTGGCCCGGATATCAACGAAAGCCAATCGGATTTCTCTGTAAATAACGACGGATATATCCGCTTCGGCCTCTCCGCACTAAAAGGGGTCGGTGAAGGGCCGGTAGCCGAGCTGCTCGAAGAACGCAAGACCAATGGCCATTTCTCCAGCTTCTTCGACCTCGTACGCCGCCTCCCCATGGGCGCAGTCAATAAAAAAGTACTGGAAAGCCTTGCCCTCAGCGGGGCGTTCGACGCATTCGAAGGTATCCGGCGGAGCCAGTATTTCGCCCCCACCGATAAACACGATTCCCTGATCGAACATGCACTGCGCTATGGCGCCGCCTATCGCCAGGAAAAACAATCCTCCGTCCAGTCCCTATTCGGAAGTATGGGCCAGGATATTAACCTGCCCGAACCCCCCGTACCCTACTGCGAACCCTGGCCGCTCATCGTACAACTCAATAAAGAAAAAGAAGTCGCAGGTATTTATATCAGTGGACACCCCCTCGATGACTACCGCATGGAAATTGCCCACTTCACTTCCTGCCCCATCGGAAAGGTGATGGAATACCAAAACAGGCCCAGCATTCAACTAGCTGGTATGGTCACTAAAGTTACCCACAAAATCAGTAAAAACGGCAACGGCTGGGGGGCGTTTGAGGTAAGCGATTATGACGGTATGCTCGAATTTCGCCTTTTCGGAGAAGATTATCAAAAATTCAAACACCTCCTCGAAGAAGGGATGATTATTTTCCTGAAAACTAAATTTCAAAAGGGATGGCGCAATGAAGAGGAACTGGAACTGAAAGTCACCGATATCCGCCTGCTCGATGGGATTGGCCGTGAACTGGCCGAGGCGATTACCCTCAAATTGCCCGTCGAGCGCCTCACCGAATCCCTGATTGATCAACTGGATGCCCTTTGTAAACAACACCGAGGCCCACATAAACTCCGGATCGAACTGATTGACAGCAGTGCAAAAACAAAGGTGATGATGCGCTCTACCGATTTGAAAGTAAATGCAAATACCGAATTCACGAAACAACTGGAACGTATCGGCCTGGATTACGCGCTGTCCGTCTAATAAATCCTTTAAATATGCCTAAAACACGCTCAATTCCCGCATGGCCGCTTTTAATGGGTGTGCTCGCCCTCAGTAGCTGTAAACCCGCCGCAAATGGGCCCACTGAAGGTGCGAATGCTCCCAGGCCATTGTACACCCTTTGTAAAACCTACGAAGAACTCGCGCCACTCCTCGAAAATAACAGCGATACCCTCTATGTGGTCAATTTCTGGGCAACCTGGTGTGCCCCCTGTGTCGCCGAACTGCCATCCTTTGAATCCCTTTACCAAAATACCCGCGGAAAAAAAATCAGAATCATCCTGGTAAGCCTGGATTTTCAATCGGATATCGTTACCAAACTTGAGCCCTTCCTCAAAGAACGCCGCCTTGGCCCCGAAGTGTTCATGCTGGCAGATAACCGCTACGACTATTGGATAAACAAGGTCAGCCAGGACTGGAGCGGCGCAATCCCCGCTACCCTCCTCCTTAAAAATGGAAAAAAACAATTTATCGAGGACAGCTTCCCTAATTATGCCGATCTGGAAGCACTTGTACAGAAATACCTTTAGCCCCCCTGACCGCATCTCAAAAACAGATTATTTAACCAAAAAAGTAACCTACCATGATGCAACGTTTCTTTGCCTTCCTGATCGCCATGGCCGCTGCGCTTGCCCTCTGGACTGCAGCCTCCCTGCCCGGTGGCCTTAAAGTTGGGGATACCGCACCGGATTTCCGCCTCAAAAATGTAGATGGAAGTATGGTTTCACTCAAAGATTTTAAAAAAGCCAAAGGGTTTATTGTGACCTTTACCTGCAATACCTGCCCATACGCAGTGATGTATGAAGATCGCATCATCGAGCTGCATAAAAAAATGGAGCCTAAAGGCTTTCCCGTCATCGCGATCCAGCCAAATGACCCGGATATCCAGCCAGGGGACAGCTTCGCTAAAATGCAGGAACGCGCGCGTGAAAAAAAATTCCCCTTCGCGTACCTCCTGGATGAAGGACAGAAGGTCTATCCGCTGTATGGGGCAACCCGTACCCCACACTTTTATATCCTGGACAAAAACCTGAAAGTCCAGTATATCGGTGCCCTCGACGATAATCCCCAGGATGCTTCGGCCGTCACCAAACGCTATGTAGAAGATGCGGTAAATGCAATCGAAAAGGGAAAAACCCCGGAAGTGACTTCTACTAAAGCTATCGGCTGTGGCATCAAAGCAAAGAAGTGACGCGCCTTCAGCATAATATTTGGTACCAGTAGCAGCAACATGCCTTATGACGCGATCCCGCGTCTATTTTTCCAGGCGAAAGCAATAATGGATTTTTTTGTTGCGGAAATCTGGTGGGATAGTCACCAGGGAAATATCGCGTATGTGGCTTGCCCCACGGATTTGACCCTCCTCCAGTTTAAACCTGCGGAAATTGGTCGAGAAAAAAAGCACCCCGCCGGGATTCAGTAGCCTCAGGCAGTCATTGATCAGCCCAGGATGGTCCCGTTGAGTGTCGAGTACACCGCTCATGCGCTTGCTGTTGGAAAAAGTCGGCGGATCGAGTACAATGAGATCATATCGCCTGGTACCGGCATTACGGAGCCATTCCAGTACATCGGCGCGAATGAAAAAATGCTGCGGAGCCATCAGGCCGTTAAGCACAAAATTTTTCTTTGCCCAGTCGAGATAAGTATTGGAAAGGTCAATGGTCGTTACAGAAGCTGCACCGCCTGCAGCAGCATACACCGAAAAGGATCCGGTGTAGGCAAACAGGTTGAGGACGGCTTTTCCACTGGATTGTTCCCGGACAAGGCCACGGGTGATGCGATGATCCAGAAACAGACCCGTATCCAGATACTCGCTGAGGTTGACAAGGAATCGCAGACCACCTTCCTGCACCTCTAGTTCAAACTCATCAGACCCGGTCTTTTCATATTGCTGCTTTCCTTTTTGAGGTTGCCGGATTTTGAAAAACACAGCTTCCCGCCCAATATCAAAGACTTTTGTCAGGGCCTCCACACAACCTTCGAGCCATGCGGCGTACTCTGCGGCAGTGCGCCCGTGGGCACGCTGATATTCCGATACGTGCAGGGCTACACCTTCATAAAAATCCACCGCCAGCGGAAATTCAGGGATGTCCGCGTCATATACGCGAAAACAGGAAACCTGCGCTCGTTGTGCCCATTTGCGCAAATGACGGAGATTTTTCCGGAGCCGGTTTTCCAGCATTTCAAACTGGGATATCGGCATCCCTTACATCATGCGCAGAGCCTTCACAAAATAGGTGAGCACAAAGGGCAACGCGACCCAGAACCACTCGTCGGCCCAGACGAAGAATCCGATCATCACGGCGAGGGAAATAAAGAAAATGACCCAGTCCAATCGGGAAGAATTGTTTGCTGCTTCCATGTTTTATTTGTCTTTTTAGTGGCGCAAAGGTAAGCAATGTCGCCTGTTTTACCAAACGTATCCCGCAGACTTGTCGGGGGTGTATAAAAAGTCCTTTCGCTGCCCCGCTGCTACCAGGTAATACCTAAAGCACTTAACTCCTCGCGGAGCAGGTCGGCAGAGCGGAAGTGCAGGCTTTTAAATCCTAGCTGCGCTGCAGCATGTATGTTGCGGAGGTTGTCGTCAATAAATACCGCAGCAGGGGGGTGTATGGCATATCTGCTGGCCAATAGCTCAAAAATTGCCGGGTCGGGCTTTTTGAGCTTTTCCTCCCCGGAGACCAGGATGCCCTGGAAGAGTTGGAGGAAATCATACCGTGCCAATGCCACCGGAAAATTTTCATGGCTCCAGTTTGTCAGGGCAAATAAGCGGTGGGTCCCCGCCTGGTGTAATTCCCGAAGCAGGTGGACCGTATCGTGTATGGGTCCGCCCAGCATCTCTTCCCAGCGGTCGTAAAATGCCCTGATCTGTGCTTCGTAATGGGGAAATTCACTGACCAGCAGCTCCGTAGCTTCCGACAAAGGCCGCCCCGCATCTTGCTGTTCGTTCCATTCATTATTACAAACCTCCGACAGGAAATATGCCATCTCGGCTTCATCCTCAAAAATAGTCCTGAACACATAGGCAGGGTTCCAGTCTATCAGGACCCCCCCCAAATCGAAAACAATCGTATCGTATGATGACATAAAATAGGTTTTTCCCAGTTTCCCGGGATCGTGTGAAACAGTACCCGCGCCGGTTTAAAATCGTTTGCCCCTTTTGGCTTACGAAGTTAATATTTGATTTGGTAGGGTGGAATGGCCGGGGCGAAAAATGGTTTTTTTGCCTCCCTGGTATTATTCTACCCCAGAAGGCGGACCGGCCTTCTGGGGAGAAGCACTGACTTTCGGGAACGTAAGGCCCATTTGTACCCCGCAACGCGACAACGAGGCCAGCATAATCGGAATGGTGGCCGGATGAAGCTGCTGCGGCAGGATATAAAAACCGATCAAAGCGAGCAGGGTGGTCGCAAAAACTGCTTTAAACCAAAATCTCCGTCCATTGAATAGAACGGCAGCTGCCGCGCCTAAAGCGAAGGGGGTTGCCCAAAGGAGGTTCAGGTTGGCATGGGTCGCGAGATGGTCTGTACCTGCCCACATAAAGGTGAACAAGGTGCCGCTGAGCCCGAGGATCCCGAACAGCAGTATATCCACTGCTCTTTGCAGCCGGACGGGTCCTTTCCAGGTAAGCAAAACAATACCCAGGAATACCAGGCTGAAAAATATAAATGGCGGAGGGAGCAAAATACCAGCTGTCGTCATCGGCATCTCTTCCAGCAGCAGCACGGGCTTCCCTGCAATTGGTTTACGGCCCGCCACACCCGCCTGGAGGTTATCGGCGAGATAATCGGGAAGGAACATCTCCGCCCTGAAATCCGCTGTTTGATCCGAGGGAAGGCCAAGAATCAGGTCTATTCCGAAATCTATCCAGGGATATCTTTGAATATATACGTCCAGGAGCTGCCTGAAGGTTTTTTGCTCGCCTAAAGCCGCCGACCGTTTGTACGTCATTGCTGCCGACTGCTCCAAAACATCGCGGATGCGGGAGGCGCAATTATCGAAAAAAAAGTCGTAAGGGTACTGCCGGTGTTCCGGCAGATAATTGTAGGCCAGGAAATCCAGCAGCTTCCTCCTGGAAGCGAGGTCGAGCTGCAGTGGCGTTTCTTTTACCTCCCTGCCTTCCGATTGATAGTCCCACATGAAACTATAAAAACGCTGTACACCAAGCTGATAGGGGAGTTTTCCCCGGATAAATTTCAGGTAAAAATTGGGGGTGTTAAAGTCAAAAAGGCCGTAATTGAATACGATATCCGTTCCATCGTAAGGGTCGTACACGCGGATGGCGCTATGGCCAAACTTGGAGTACAGTTCAGTACCCGGCGAGCAAGTCAGTATGCTTATCGCCGCACTATCGGTATAGGCAAAAAGCCCGGTCTGGCCCCAGAAAAATAATGCCGCCACAAGGGCTGTACATCGAAACCCTGATTTCATACTATTTTATATCTTTTTGACCCTGCTCAGCAAAACAATCCCGACCAGGAAATATCCGCCCAACACCAGTACGCTGATACGCATACTCCCGGTGAGCTGGTCGAGAAAGCCAAACGAAAAGGTGCCGAGTACGATAGCCACTTTCTCCAAAACATCATAAAAGCTAAAAAAGGATGCGGTATCCGTGGTTTTTTCAGGTAAAAGTTTAGAGTAGCTCGAACGCGAAAGCGCCTGGATGCCACCCATGACCATACCTACTCCGATGGCTATCAGATAAAACTGCCAGCGCTCCTGTACAAAATAGGCAAAAAAACAAATACATGCCCAGACCAACAGCATCACCAGCAGCGCATATTTGTTGCCGATCCGACCGGATACCCAGGCGAAAAAATATGCGCCGCCGATGGCCAGCAACTGCAGCAGCAACACCAGCACGATCAGTTCAGAAGTAAGAAAATGCAGTTCTTTTTCGGCAAAAGTTGCCGCCAGGTAGATGACCGTCTGTACCCCTGCGCTATAAAAGAAGAACGCCGCAAGGAAGGATTTTAAATCCTCCATTCTCCAGGCGAGGGAAGCTACTTTTTTTAATTCGACAAACCCCTTTGAAAGCAGGTCGCGCGTAAATGGCATCCGACCGGTATTGGGCAATACGCGGAAAGGGATCAGGGCAAAACCAGCCCACCACAACCCGACCATCACAAAAGCGATGCGCACTGGTAGCGAACCCTCTTCCGGCAAACCAAATAAGCCAGGCTTTTGAATAATCAACAGGTTGGCGATCAATAGCAGTACACTGCCGATATAGCCCATCGCATAGCCCCGTGCACTTATCTGGTCGTATCGCTCCGGACTGGCGATTTCCGGCAGGTACGCATTATAAAATACAAGTCCACCTGCAAAACCGATCATGGCCAGAATGAATGCACCCAGGCCAAAGTATAGCTGTCCCATCCCCTGGAACCCAAATAAGGCCAGGCAGCTTGTCGCGCCAAGAAAGGTAAAGAACTGTAGGAATTGCTTTTTTTTGCCCCCGTAATCGGCGATGCCGGATAGTAGCGGGGATAAGAGCGCAATCACCAGATAGGCACCGGAGAGGGCGTAGGCATACAACGCGCTGTTGCTCGAACGCATCCCGAAAACCGAGAGGTCGTCGTCTGTTACGGCAAGGAAGTAGGCCGGAAAAATTGCTGTCGTGATGACCAGAGCGAAAGCGGAATTTGCCCAGTCGAAAAAAGTCCAGGCACGGATTATCCGTGGTTGGTCGCGCAACACGTTCGGTTCAGGTGTCATAGGTGTATTGTTGTTTTCCATTGCAAAGTAATGATTTAGCATATAAACCAAAGATGCAGGCCTTGTTTTTTTCCCCTGATCCGAGTTTTACCTGTTGCAGATATAAAATAATTGTATTTTCGAACACTGAAAGCAGGCGCCGGCCAGGTATCGGACCTGCCCCAGGGTGTACGATTGTAACCTCAGGTAAGACGATTTTCAACAACCAGCAAACATGAATATCGCTATATTATCCCGTGGCCCGCTGCTTTATTCCACCCAGAGCCTTTTCCGGGCAGGTAAAGTTCGCGGCCATAATATGCAGGTCATAGATTTAACACGGTGCAGCCTCTTCATGGAAAATGGGAAATTAGAGGTGATACACGATGGGGTGCCGCTTTCTGACCTGGACGCAGTCATCCCCCGAATCGGTACGTCGGTCACCCAGGAAGGGATTTCCCTTATCGGGCACCTCGAAATGATGGGGGTTTTCACGACGACGCGCTCCCAGGGCCTATGGCAGGCGCGCGACAAGCTCCGGGCCCTCCAGCGTATGCAGGGGCATGGCATCCCTTCCCCTAAAACCGTTTATCCTTTCGAAGGGTCGGTGCTTCCCTTGGTCATCGAGCGGCTGGGCGGGCTCCCGGTTATCATTAAAATGACGGAAAGTACCCATGGCATCGGGGTCATGCTGGCGGAAACCGCCCAAAGTGCAAAAGCTACCCTGGATGCGTTCCAGAAACTCAATACCCACGTGATCGTTCAGGAATACATCCGCGAATCACACGGGACGGATATCCGGGTCGTAGTGGTCAATGGACGCCCGGTAGCAGCTATGCAGCGCATCGCGCAGGAAGGAGAGTTCCGCTCCAACCTCCACTGTGGCGGCCATGCCGTGCCGGCATATCTCAGCGCGCACGAACAGGCAGTGGCCGTGAAAGCGGCACGCATTATGGGCCTCGATGTGGCGGGTATTGATTTGCTCCGCAGCAGCAGGGGCCCGCTCGTTATCGAAGCCAATGCCTCCCCTGGCCTCGAAGGTATCGAAACCACTACCGGGGTGGACGTCGCTGGTAAAATCATTCAATTCATCGAACGAAAGGTCAACGCCCGGCTCCGGGCCAGGATCCCCGAATAATCACTTCGTATGGGAAAATCCCAAAGGGTTTCAACCAAACCAGTCCGGATCTTTAATACCTGGGTAGATGCAGGGGAAAATAGCATGATCAGGATACCTGTCGGACGTTTCCCTTCCGGTACCCAGATCGTCGTAAAAGCCCACGTTTTCCGCAGTAGAAAGCCCGGCCCGTGCCTGCTGGCACTGGGTGGTGTCCACGGCGACGAGATCAATGGCATCGAAATCATCCGCAGGAGTATCGAGATGGATTTTTTTTCGAAAATCCAGAGTGGAATGGTCATCGCAATATCGGTACTCAATGTCTATGGCTTTATTACGGCCAACCGCGATGTCCCGGACGGCAAAGATATTAACCGCAGCTTTCCGGGTAGTGCACGTGGATCCCTGGCGGCACGTATTGCAAATATGCTCACCAGGGAAATCCTCCCACATGTGGATGTAGGCCTCGATTTCCATTCGGGGGGCCGCGGCCATTATAACTACCCCCAGATCCGCTATACTAAAGACCATAAAGAAAGCTTCGAACTCGCGAAGGCTTTCGCAGCACCCCTCACCCTTGCCTTCAAGCCAATTTCCAAATCTCTGCGCAAAATAGCACTCGATGCAGGTAAGCCTGTCCTCGTCTTTGAAGGTGGAGAAAACAACCGACTCGACGGCTATTCCATCGAAAAAGGCCTCGAAGGGATACAGCGGGTTCTCGCCTACCTGAATATGGCAGCAACTTCCGCATCAGCTCTGGAGGAGGGCCTTTTTTTCGAAAAAACTACCCGCCAACGTGCTACGCGTGCGGGTATCTTTCAATGGACAAAGAGCGGCGGGCAGAGAATCACCAAAGGGGAACCCATCGGGATGATTACCGACCCCTACGGCCTGGAAAAGGTCATCGTTAAAGCATCCCATAGCGGCCATATTATCGGTCATAACAACAACTCCATCGTCAGCCAGGGCGATGCCCTGTTCCATTTTGCCCTATAATTATAAAAATCCATCTTGTTTATGAAAGAGTCCCTGGCACAGCGCTACCGGAAAACCGTCGAGTTTATGTTCGGTCGCCTGCCAATGTACCACCGTATCGGCGTAAAGGCATATAAAAAAGATATGCAAAATATCCGCTCCCTGCTGGAATTCCTCGGTAATCCACACGAGCGTTGTACTTGTATCCATGTAGGGGGCACCAATGGGAAAGGCTCCACTTCACACATGATCAGTGCAGTGCTCCAGGCACATGGCATCAGGACAGGACTCTTTATATCCCCGCATTACCGCGACTACCGCGAGCGCGTCAAAGTCAACGGTATGCTGGTAGATAAGGCTTTTGTAGTGGATTTTATCGCGCGCATCCAGCCTCTGATCGAAGAAATCCAACCCTCGTTTTTTGAAATGACCGCAGCTATGGCGTTCGAGTATTTTACCCGCCAACAAGTCCAGGCGGCGGTCGTGGAAGTTGGGCTTGGCGGACGCCTCGACAGCACCAATGTAATCTCCCCGGTGCTGAGTGTGATTACGAATATCAGCTATGACCACATGCACCTTCTGGGCAATACCCTGCCCGAAATCGCTTTTGAGAAAGCCGGTATCATTAAAACAGGTGTCCCGGTCGTAATCGGCGAGTCCCACCCCGAATCCGCACCCGTGTTTAAAGCGAAGGCCGCGTCTGTCGGCGCTCCGGTATATTTTGCCGACGAACACTTCCAGGCTGTCATCAGGACGGAAAATTTCCACACTACCGTTTTTGATATCTATAAAGATGGTCAGCTTTTCTTACCTAACCTGGAACTCAATCTCAGCGGGGGGTATCAACGGTTGAACCTGCAGACGGTTCTCCAGGCCACAGAGTTGCTCAAACCGGTTTTTCATTTAGAGGAAGATGGTATCAGGGCCGGGCTTGCACAAGTTAAGAAACTGACCAATATGACCGGTCGCTGGGAACTTATTGGCGAAAACCCACCCGTTCTTGCCGACAGTGCCCATAATGAAAGCGGAATTGCGGCTATTATGGACCATCTCGGGAAAATGTCCTTTCAACACCTCCATATCGTCATCGGGATGGTCAGCGATAAAGATTTGAGTTGCGTACTCCATATCTTACCGCGCACCGCTACGTATTACTTCGCAAAGGCAGATGTGCCCAGGGCAATGGACGCAGAAAAACTCCGCGACGCAGCTGTGACGGCCGGATTTAAAGGCCGCGCTTACCGGTCCGTCCGACAAGCACTCCAGGCAGCGAAACGCCGCGCCGGCCCAGGAGACCTCGTCCTCGTTTGCGGAAGCGTATTTGTCGTGGCCGAGGTTGTCTGACCTGCTACTGAAGGGGTTTAACCCGCGGCATGCTAAAAGGGCTGATTTTCATAAAAAAAGGGCATCTCTGTGGAGATACCCCGGATAACTATAAACAAACAAAAAACATTCTACTTTATAAGCGGTAAACCACGCATAAAAAAAAGTGTTCGCAGAATTTTGGCAAAAAAATATCCGAATGGAAAAAAACCGTACCAACCTACTTTGGCTCTTCCTGGCCCTGGCACTATTGCTGCTGTTCGGTCGCTTCTTTGCTTTTATGCGGGGGATTTCCATCGTTGTTGCCGGCCTGGCAATCGTCGCCCTTTTGTTCTGGCTGAATTCAAGATCAGGCGCCAAGGATAGGGATCAGGACCCCGGTCAGGGCCCCGCTTGAATAGCTTGCCTCCTTCCCAGGGATAGCGCTTCGGGCGTGCCTTGCCGTTCATTCCGAAGCGGCTGCCTTACAGGCCCTTCGGCGGCTGACGCCACCAAATAACATTCTGAACGAACACTGTTTTCATTGATTTTGCGAAGCAAAGTTAATGAAAACAGTGTTCGTTCAAAACTTCCTTTCGCCACCGAAGGCGGCAGAACACTTTTCAAACAACCCCGTTATTTCATATTATTTGGGGGGCAGCTGCGTTATTTTTTCATAAACGCATCGAAAGAAGTCGTTTTATAATGCTCTCCGGTAATAAAATCCAGTTCTTTCAGGAAAGACTCGACAGGCTTATAGCCCGGTGAAATAGTAATCCGTTCCTGCGCTTCGTTCAGATAGACATAAGAGGGGTATCCCAGGCGGCCATCGAGCAGCGCGTACGCCAATTCATGCACTCCCCGGGCACCGGAAGCGACGAATTTGAACGTCCTGCCGCCATAGGCAATTTCGTTCTTCCCTTCGGCATCGAACTTTACCGCATAGAAATGCTTATTGATGGTTTCGGCTACTTTAGGGTCTGCGAAGGTGGTCTTATCCATCTGTTTGCACCAACCACACCAATCGGTATAAACGTCGATAAAGATCTTTTTTGGCTGTTTGGCGCTCGCTTTCATGGCTTCATCCCAGGTAATCCATTGAATACCTGTCTCTGGCTGGGTCTTTGCCGAAAGCCCGTTGCCGCCTGCTTTTTTGAGAGGCAGAGCGGAGGCAGCGGCTACGCCAAATACGGCGAATGCAATCATTCCAAACAGAATGGGTTTCGAGGTACTTTTCATCATGGTCTTTTTTATTTTAAAAAATTTGTTCCCAAAACTGCTGCTTTTTCCTGCCTGAAGTGTTATAGGGGTTTACGGGTGAAAAAACACGGTTTCCCGGCATGATGATGTTGTCGCAACAAACCGGATAAGTTTTTTATGACCTGACAATCCTGTGGTGGAAAGTCTGTTGCACAAAAAACAAAAATACAAACAGACTTGTTGCGACAGGTCGCTATGGCAGGAAAAATGCGCTGTTTTCCATTCACGCGAAGGCTTTTTGAGGAAAAAAGCCTTTCTATGTGACCGAAAAAGGCATCGTTTAGGCGGAAAAGAGCCATTGATATCCCAGGACGATCCTGCCGCAACAAGTCTAATGGTTGTTTCAATAAGCGGTTTGAAAAAACAGACTTGTTGCAGCAGAACGGGGAAAAAGGAATTTTCAGCCGGCGATAATCCGGCGGAATAAGCCGACTGTCCCGTGCGCCTTAATTTGATACCTGAAAAAAAGTAAAAATTATGCAGAAAGTAGTCCTTGCCGTTGGGGGTTCCAGCGGTGCAATTTATGCGAAGGTGTTGATGGACCGCCTTACCGCCCTGCGTGGGCAATGGCAGGCAGTCGGGGTCGTCATGAGTACGAATGCGCGTTTCAACTGGGAGTATGAGCTCGGTAGTACTGGGTACGGGGATTATCCGTTTGATTATTACGACAGCAAAGATTTTATGGCGCCTTTTGCTTCGGGTTCAGCCCGTTACGGTACGATGATTGTATGCCCTTGTTCTATGGGGCTGCTCGGGCGTATCGCAAACGGCACCTCTGACGACCTGGTCACCCGGGCGGCAGATGTCATCCTCAAAGAACGCAGGCGGCTTATTATCGTCCCACGGGAAACCCCCCTTAGCCTTATCCATTTGCAGAATATGCTGCAAATCACACAGGCAGGGGGCATTATCTGCCCCGCATCGCCATCGTTTTATTCCCGTCCGGCAAACTTTGAGGCTCTTGCGGCGACAGTGGTGGACAGGGTCCTGGACCTTGCAGGCTTCGACCCCGATGCTTACCGATGGGGTGAAAAATAATGGCCTGGATACATTCCCGACGGGCTAATCGGCGTTGTTAATACCAGTACCTCCTACCCGGAAGCCAAAGCCCGTTATCGAATAGTATTGCTATCCCAAATTTTTATTAACCTTGCAAAAAATTTTGACTTATGCTAAAATATTTCTTTTTTCCACTCGCCCTGGCAATGGTATCCTTGAACACCCTCCAGGCGCAAAACCCGCCTAAAATGGATTCAGTAAGTTACAGTTTTGGCATTTTGATTGCACAAAACCTTAAAAACCAGGGTATTGAAAGCCTTGATGTAAAGTCGTTGGCTGCAGGGCTGCAGGACGGCCTCAGCAAGACGGATATTGATCCTGCCAAGGCCAATCAAATCGTTCAAAAGCACATGCAAGCCCTGGAATCAAAAAAATATCAGGGTAACCTCGAAGAAGGGAAGAAATTCCTGGAAGAAAATTCCAAACGTCCTGGTGTTGTTACTTTACCCAGTGGCCTGCAATACGAAATCCTTACCCCCGGCAATGGGCCAATTCCCAAATCCAACGATAAAGTCCGTGTGCATTATACCGGATCCCTGATTAACGGGAAGGTATTCGACAGCTCCGTACAACGCGGCGAGCCGGCAGTATTCGGTGTTACCCAGGTTATCAAGGGTTGGGTGGAAGCACTTCAGCTTATGCCGGTAGGGGCCAAATGGAAGCTCGCAATCCCGTATGACCTCGCCTACGGGGAAAGGGGCGCTGGAAGGGAGATTGGCCCATACGCCACCCTGATCTTTGAGGTCGAACTCCTTGCAATTGAGTATTAATGGGTACTGTATAGCCATCGTCCATGCGTATTGATATTATTACACTCCTTCCTGAATTGTTGCATAGCCCGTTTGGACATTCTATCCTGAAACGGGCCAGGGACAAGGGTCTGCTGCAAGTGGAAGTCCACGACCTTCGGGATTTCGGTCTCGGCAGGCACAAGCAGCTCGACGACTATCCCTACGGGGGGGGCGCTGGCATGGTCATGATGGTAGAGCCGATTGTTGAATGCATCGAAGCTCTGCAAGCCAGGCATACCTATGACGAGGTAATCTACCTCACCCCGGATGGTAAAACTTTTGATCAGCCCACCGCCAACCTGCTGTCCATGAAACAGAACCTGCTTCTGCTTTGCGGACACTATAAAGGGGTGGACGACCGCGTCCGGGAACACTTCGTCACAATGGAAATCTCGATCGGGGATTATGTCCTGTCGGGCGGGGAGCTCGCCGCCGCAGTCCTGGTAGATGCAATTGGCAGGCTAATCCCCGGTGTGCTCGGCGATGAAAGCTCCGCATTGCTCGATTCGTTCCAGGATGGACTGCTCGCACCCCCGGTCTATACGCGCCCGGCAATTTTTCGGGGGTGGAAAGTCCCGGATGTTCTCCTCTCGGGCAATTTCCCCGAGATCGAAGCCTGGAGGTACGACCAATCGCTCCTGCGAACCCGGGCGCGAAGGCCCGAACTACTTCAAGATGATTAAAAACTTATGATTATGCAACTCCTTTCTATCTTGCCCGACCTGTCCAGCCCACAAACCTGGATCAGCCTCCTCACGCTGACTTTCCTCGAAATCGTCCTGGGGATTGACAACATCATTTTCATCTCAATCGTCTCCAATAAACTTGCCGCCGGCGACCAGGGACGTGCGCGCAATATTGGACTGGCCCTGGCCATGGTACTGCGCATCATCCTGCTGATGGCAGTGAGCTATCTGGTGGCCATGCAAGCAGCGCTGTTTAGTATCCACAATGATGCCGTAGATGGCGACTTTTCCGGGCAAAGCCTGATCCTGGCGGCAGGGGGCCTTTTTCTGCTCTACAAAAGTACCTCGGAAATCCACCACAAACTCGAAGGGAGCCATGCAGACGACGCGAAAAATGCATCTAAAGCCGGTGCTTCTTTTACCAGCGTAATCCTCCAGATCACGCTGATCAACGTGGTTTTTTCCTTCGATTCTATCCTTACCGCAATCGGCCTGACTAAAGACTTCAGTGTGATGGTCATCGCCATCGTAGCTTCTGTATTGATTATGATGGCCTTCGCAGGTGCGGTCGGACAATTCGTCAACCGTCACCCAACTATCCAGATGTTGGGCCTCGCTTTTTTAATCCTGATCGGCTTTATGCTGATCGCAGAGGGCGCACACCTGGCCCACCTGAAAATATTTGATGCAGAAGTCGGTGCAGTACCCAAAGGCTACCTCTATTTTGCAATCGCCTTCTCCCTGTTCGTCGAATTCCTCAATATCCGCCTGCGCCGCAAACCAGAACCGGTACAATTGCACGGGATCCAGCAAACGGCAGTGGAAGAGGGGCTTATAAAACCTTAACTTCATTCTTTTTGCACCACCCCAAAAAAATATTCTGGCGTGGTGCAAAAAGCCCCTGGCCGCTCATTTGGCGGCGCAAGCTGCCAAATAATACTTTTTTAAACGCCGATTTCGTCCATTTTGCGAAGCAAAATGGACGAAATCGGCGTTTTATACTCTTAGGACAGCCCCTTCAAACATTCATTATACAACTCCGTTTAAAATGCTGTGGGAGTGTATCAGAAAGTTTATTCAAAATAATTTTTGGCAGGGTAGGCCGCCGCGGATCATTTCCTGCTGTTCCCGGCTTCAATACCGCTTCAGGATCAATACTTTTTCCACCTCACCGTAAAGCGTTCGCAGCAGCACTGAATCCCGTGGCCCTGCCATGCTGGCGGGCATCAGGTAATATTGATCCTGCTGGAGTTGATCCTGTAGCAGGACTGGTTGTTTGCGCTGCCGGTTGAGGTAAAAACAGGTAGAATAAGAAATGACCTTATCTTCGCCATAAAGATACAAGGGGCGATCGTCAGTGAGCTGGTGGATTTGTATCGCGAGGTCTTTATCGCGTTGCGCCCCTGAAGCGTACGCCCTTTGCGGGATGGCGACAAGGTCGAACAACAGCCGCCCAAGCGCCATAGCCAGGAACAAGAGCGCAAGCGGACGGCCAGGGTTCCGCCGCCTGGTCCACCAGAGTACCCAAAAGCCAACCGCGCTACCGACCGCAAGCGGGGTCAGATAAGTCAGAAAATGCAGTTCCCCGAAAAAAATCAATGCGAAGGCCAGGATACCTGCTGCAAAAAATATCCCCCCCATTATCTTTTCCATCCAGATATTTGCCCACACCGGGGCTTCCGCCCGTAATTCGTATGCCCATGCGAGCAATATTGCCATAAAAGGGAACAAGGGATAGACATAACGGATGCGTGTTCCCGGGGAGATCCAATAAAGCAGTAGGTTGGCCAGCAACATCAAGGTACAAAAACGGATAAAGGGGTGTCTTTCCAGCAAAACTTCCCGCACATCGCGGCGCAGCAATAACAGACCCGTCAAACTCCCCGGGAGCATGTCCATCAAAATATTTAATGGAAAAAGGATGAAATGGCCGGGCAATGCCAGCAAAGGCGCACTTGCGGGGGTTCGCCGGACGGATTCCCCGACCAGGTTGCGCAGAAGGTATTCGGGAGAGTGGTACTGGGAATATTTAAAGATGTACCCACCCACCAATATCCCCAGCAGCAAAACCCCCAGTACATGGGCAAGGGAAAATAATTTTCCCACCCGTCGCTGGTCAATGAAATAGACGAGCAGGGTAATCGCCGTAAACACTAGCGAGGGTAGGCCCTTAGTCAGTAAGCCGAGGGCACAAAAACAATAAGCAGACAAAAATAACGCTAAATATGCCTGTTGACGGCCAAAATACCAGGTCGAAAGCATACCGGCAAAAACGAGCAGTGCGTAAAAGAGATCAATTTCTGCAAGTGCACTAAAAAACAACAGGGTTCCGCCAAACGTCAGGAATAACAGGCCGGCCCTGGCCCCAAACAAGCGATGTACCTCGTATTTACCTACCCGATAGATTAACCCTGCAATAACCAGTACCGATAATACGGTCGGCAGACGCAGCCAAAATTCATGGAAAGGGCCATCGCCGAGCATGCGCCCGAATCCCTGAAATACCAATAGCAGCCAGTTAAATACCGGAGGCTTGTTGTAATACCACTCGCCAAATAAGGTAGGGGCCCAGTAATTTCCCGACCAGGCTATTTCCATTGCAATGACCGCACGACGAGGCTCCTCCAGGTACAGGGGGGCTTTCCCCAGAAAAAGCAGCATACCTGCCGAAACCGCTAACCCTGCGAGTGCCAAAAGCCGGAATTCGCCTCTTGTTTTTAACATAGCTTAATGGAATAAAAGGATATTTCGGATACAACCTTCCCAAATAAACAATTGAAGCCGTTGCATTGGCCCCGGCGGCGCGAAATTAGATAAGAATAACCTGATAACCTTACAATTCCTGAATTCTGTGCGTATTTTTACAGCCTTTATTTGATCTACGTTCATAAAAGCCTTTCCTGATGAATCAAACACAAAAAAACGACTACGCATTGTTGTTGTTACGCCTGGTATTTGGGTTGAGCATGGTCTATGGCCACGGCTGGAAAAAAATCGGCCGCTTATTTGGTGGCGAGGAAATTAATTTTGCCGATCCTTTCGGTATCGGCCCTGCCCCCTCGCTTGCATTGGTTGTTTTTGCAGAAGTGCTCTGTGCGGTCCTCGTTGCAATAGGGCTATTTACACGTCTGGCCCTCATCCCACTGATCATCACCATGCTGGTCGCGGCATTCGGTGCCCATTGGGGGGATCCGTTCAGCGATATGGAAATGGCACTTTTGTACCTGACGGCCTACACCGCCCTCATCCTGACCGGGCCGGGGTGGTATTCTGTTGACGCACAATGGAAAGCAAGAAAATAAGCGATAATCATGCGTTACTTCTTCTGTATGCTGATGGCCGTTGCACTTGTTGCCTGCAAAGGCAAGCAGGAGGCCGTCGCTGAGGTGCAATATGTAACCGTTGAAGGGCAGGCACAGGGCACATATTACCGGGTTACTTATGCCGATCCCCGCCAGCGGGATTTCAAAGCTGAATTCGAAGCATTCTTTGAAGCCCTCAACCGGGAAGTCTCTACTTATCTGGATACTTCCCTGATTACTGTATTTAATAAAGATAAAGGTAAGCAATTTTCCTTGCCGTCCGGGGCACGTCATTTCATGGCCAACCTTGAAAAAAGCCGGGAAGTGTATCTCGCCAGCGACGGCGCTTTCGATCCCACCGTCATGCCCCTGGTGGCCTATTGGGGTTTCGGTCCCAAGCCTGGGAAGGTACTGGTGGTGGACAGTACAAAGGTGGACGCTCTGCGCGCATGTGTAGGCTTGAACAAACTTTCCTGGACCCGGCAACCCAATGGCGAGGTCTTACTGGAAAAAGGCCATCCAGGCATACAACTCGATTTCAATGCCATCGCACAAGGTTATGCGGTGGACGAAATCGGGCGTATGCTCGAAGCACAGGGGCTTACCGATTATCTCATCGATATCGGGGGGGAGGTCCTGGCTAAAGGTGAAAACCCCAGGGGCCAGGTGTGGACAATCGGCATCAATGCTCCCAGGGAAGACGGAAAATCCGATGAAATACTGGCAGCCCTGCCCCTGGATAACCGAGCCCTCGCCACTTCGGGGAATTACCGGAAATTTTATGCAGTCAACGGGGTGAAATTCAGCCATACGATCAATCCTGTAACCGGCTTTCCAGAGCGCAATGCCTTGCTGAGTGCCTCTGTGTTTGCTCCGGATGCTATGACCGCCGACGCCTACGCCACGGCGTGTATGGTACTCGGCCCGGAAAAAGCACTCCAGATGATCGAAAAAAATCCCTCCCTGGATGCCTACTTCGTCACCGGTACTGCCGATGGAAAGATGCAGGTCCGATATTCAAAGGGTCTGAAGCCTATCCTCGATAAACAATAAATACATGGACCTCAAACTCGACCGCGACCTGATCTTCCTGGATATCGAAGCTACCGGCCTCAATGTAGCTACCGACCGCATCCTGCAGATTGCCATGGTCAAATATCCAAAAGACGGGACAGCACCCCGGGAGCTTTCTATGCTCATCAACCCGGGTATCCCTATCTCCCTGGAAGCGATGCTCGTACACGGTATTTCTCCAAAGGACGTGGCAAATAAGCCCCTCTTCGCCCAGGTTGCACAAAAACTCCACGACTTTATCGGAAATGCCGATTTCGCCGGATACAATTCCAACCGCTTTGATATCCCGATGCTCATGGAAGAGTTCGCCCGGGTGGGTATAGAACTGGATATGACCCGACGCCGCGCCATAGATGTCCAACGTATCTTTTATAAAATGGAGCCCAGGACGCTGAAGGCAGCCCTCAAATTTTACTGCGATAAAGAACACGGCGATGCCCACGATGCTATGGCCGATGTGCGGGCTACCATTGACGTATTCCTCGGCCAGCTCGAGCGTTACCGGGATGTGGACTATACCGATGAACAAGGCGCTATCAGCCCTGCTCCGATCAAACCTGAAGTACAGATGCTGCACGACTTTACCAACGACCAGCGATTTGCCGATGCTACCCAGAAGCTGCGCTATGATGTGGACGGTACTGTGGTTTTTAACTTCGGAAAGTATAACGGACAGCCGGTGGCCGCTACCCTCGTAAACGACCGCCAATATTATCACTGGATCCTCAACAAGGAATTTTCGACCCAGGTCAAACAACTGGTCAGGCAATTGGTCAAAGACTACGAAAAAGTACAGCGCAATGAACAGGGGTAGTGTATGGATCATGTTTTATGCCCTCTCCCTCGCCCTGCAGCAATGTGCAGAGCCCAAAACAGGCTGCCTGGACGTCCGTGCGACCAACTTCCAGGTGGATGCCGATGAAGGCTGTACCGACTGCTGTACTTATCCCCAGTTGCGCCTCGACCTCCTCCATAAATTCACCATCGGGGATTCCCTTTTTAACTTCATACCCGGAAATACTTATTCAGATGCGGCAGGTAACCGCTTTCGTCTGGGTGACCTCCGCTTCTATCTCACCGAAATCCGCCTCACGCGCAGCGATGGGACTGCCCTTCAACTCGAAAAACAACTCGCCCTTCGAAAAGCAAATGCTAACGGAGATAGTACCCGGTTTTCGGTCGAAGATAACTTTGCCCTCGCTTCGCCAGCTTCCCTACTGCGCATACTGCCCGGTAACTTTCGCGATGGAGGCACTTTTACCGGGGTAAAGTTCAAAATTGGGGTCGCTATGCCTGCCCGGAGCGCAGATCCGGCCTCGGCGCCTGTCACCCATTCGCTCTACCCACAACAAATACCGATGTGGACGGCCCAGCTTGGCTATTTGTCCCAAAGAATCGAAGTCTATTTAGGGCAGGCACCCGCCGATACCCTGCGGCGTATCCTCGAATATGGCGGCCCCGAATCCGTAAATACTGTCGCACTCCCTTTTGATAAAGCCTTCCCCGTGCCTCCGGGATTCCATATTACCCTGACTTTACGCGTAGATTACGCGCGGTGGCTCCGCAATGTAAATTTTGGTGCTGATACCGATTCCGAGATTTTCCGCAAATTATCCGAAAACCTGCCCGGCGCTTTTTCAGTCTCTTCCACAACGGCAACTTCGAACTAAGCAAAGTATTTCCGGGTTCTTAATTAAGGGATTACTGCGTGATTTCGGAGGGTTTTTGAAAAAAGGCACTTTTGCCACCAAAGGTGGCTGGTGCTGCAAAATAATATCTTGAATGAGTGCTTTGGTTATTGATTTTTAGAATTAAAATCAATAAAAATACCATTTATTCATAACTTTGGTTCGCTGTTGAAGGCGGTGAAAGCCTTTCATACAACTCCAGGTCTTTTGAGACAGGTTTTAAAAAAGCAAATGATACGCCGATGA
Organism: Lewinellaceae bacterium; assembly: GCA_040382095.1. Taxonomy (GTDB): domain Bacteria; phylum Bacteroidota; class Bacteroidia; order Chitinophagales; family Saprospiraceae; genus JADJPL01. The sequence continues at coordinate 73,238 of JBEIGB010000002.1, read as the reverse complement.
AAAATTTTTTGTTACTGGGCAGTGTATTCCTGCTGCTCACGGCCTGTGGGCAGGAAGATCCTCCGGTCTCCGGGGAGAAGACAAATCTGACCCTTTATTTCAAAGGTCTGTATGGGGATTCCCCGCTATTGATGTATGCAAAAGAATATCCTTATGAAGCAGGGATGCAGCTCCGCTTCCAGTTGTTTCAGTTTTATATCTCGGACTTTTCCCTGTTGCGCAAAACAGCGGGCGGGATAGACACCGTAAGGGTACTGGACGTGGCGCTCGTAAGCTTCGAAAATATCCAGGACCCGGCAAAGGCGGCCGAAGGGGTCAAAATTGACGTCAAAGGGGTACCGGCAGGTGAGTATGTCGGGGCACATGTGGGGATAGGCGTCGCTCCCCGGCTGAATGCTACCAGTCCGGGCGATTATAAACCACCTCATCCATTGGACGGCAACTACTGGTCCTGGGCCAAGGGCTATATCTTTACAAAAATAGAAGGGAACGCCGATCTCAAAGGCGATGGCAAGTTTGCAGAAAAACTCACCTTCCATATCGGCGAGAACCCTTACTATCGCCAAAAGTCATTTCAGGGTAATTTTGTAATCGGCGACGCGGTAAACCAGCTCCAATTCGATGTGAACCTGCGCCGCGTACTCGTTGCAGAACCGGGTAAATTCCTGGATTTCAGGGTAGTAACTGCCGATCATACGACGAATAAGGACATCGCACGTTTTATTGCCGACAACCTTCAGGCATCTGTCGAAATGCGGAAAAAATGAGGCTCCGCTCATCGGTATGGATATGGACCTGGGTAGGGTATGCCTTCCTGACCAATACATGCCAATCCGGCGGGATAGCAAGTACCGCACCTGTGCCCTTTACCTGGAAAGACCCCGTCGGCTTTCCCCCCATGCTCATCCCTTCGGATAACCCGCTTACGCAGGAAGGCGTCGAACTTGGGCGGCGTCTCTTCTTTGACCCTGTCCTTTCAGCTGACAGTACCGTCTCCTGCGCATCCTGCCATCGTCCGGAATATTATTTCACCGATGGAAAAAAAGTGGGGGAGGGGATTGCCGGCAGGCTTGGAAAACGAAGCACCATGTCCCTGGTTAATGTCGGTTATTATTATTCCGGCTTGTTCTGGGACGGACGTTCGCCTTCCCTGGAAGAGCAGGCTTTCCATCCGGTAAGAGACCCCGTGGAGATGGGGCTTGACTGGGATCAGGCTGCCCGGCGGTTGCGCAAATCACCGTACTATCAGGAACAGTTCAAAAAGGCCTTTTCATTGCGCAGTGCCGACCAGATAGATCGAGTATGGACGGCAAAAGCCCTGGCACAGTTTGAGCGCACCCTGGTGAGCAGCCATGCTAAATTTGACAGTGTAATGCAGGGCCTCGCTGTTTTTACGCCACAGGAAAAACGCGGCTGGACGATTTTTTTTGATGCTGCTCCTGAATTGCCGGTTTCAGAGTGCAACCATTGTCATGTTGACCCCTTATTCACCGATCTCACCTTTCAAAACAACGGTATCCAGCAGGTCCTCCCTTCCGGCCGTTTTCCGGATGATGGACGGGGCAGCCATACCCACAACCGCTTTGACCAGGGTAAATTCCGTGTTCCTACGCTGCGCAATATCATGCACACCGCACCGTATATGCACGATGGTCGCCTCGCCACCATAGATGCCGTGCTTGATCATTACGCAGGTGGGGGCCATCCGGCAATTAACCTCAGTCCCAATGTCCGCCGGCTCGAGCTAAGCCCGGACGACCGCCGGGATCTGATCGCGTTCCTCCATACGCTTACGGATAAACATTTCCTGCATCAGCCACAATTTCAAAACCCTTGGTAGCCCACCGTTGTTGTTTTAATGCATCTGGATGAAAAAAGGTCCGGAAACTTTCCTCTAAGCCCATGCGCTGCGACAATTAGCTAATGACTCGAATAAAATCCAAGGATATGTGCCGCCCAAGCAATAAACGGGTGTTCATCTGTATCGTGTTGGCTTGTTGCCTTTTTGCCTGCGGAAAAGAAGACCTCTGTACGGATTGTGCGGAGAATGAAGGGATAGTGGCCGGGTACGCCCCCAAGCCCTACAGCATTAAAGCGCCTTCCTGGTTCCCCGCTCCGATCGTGCTGGAGGATAATCCCCTCACGGTTGATGGCGTCGAACTTGGCAGGCATTTGTTTTATGATCCGATATTGTCGCGGGATAGTACCCAATCTTGCAGCAGTTGCCACGAACAGAAATATGCCTTTGCAAATAATGATGCCGTGAATAAAGGTATCAGGGGCCTGAACGGTAACCGAAACGCCATGTCCCTCGCCAACCTTGCCTACCATTCCCGTGGTTTCTTCTGGGATGGTCGGGCAGCAACTGTGGAATTGCTGGCCTTCATACCTGTTGAGGACGATCTTGAAATGGACGATACCTGGGAAAATGTCGAGGTAAAGCTCAGACGTCACCAGCAATACCCGGCAATGTTCCGAAAAGCTTTCGGGATAGAAAAACGGTCTGAAATTACCCGCGACCTGGCCACAAAAGCCCTGGGGCAGTTCATGCGCACGCTCGTAAGCGCACAGTCCCGCTACGACCGCGTGATCTGGGGCCGGCAGGGCTTTCCCACCGATGCCGAGCAGCGGGGTATGGAATTATTCTTCATCGAAAACAACCAGGTCGTCAACCACCCTGGCTGCTCTCATTGTCATTTTAATCCCTTTTTTACCGATAATAATTTCCGCAACAATGGGATAACCCCCGCGCCCACCTTAGAGGAATTTCCCGATAAAGGCCTGGGTGGATTCAATAATAACCGCTTCGATAACGGAAAATTTAAAGTCCCTACTTTGCGCAATATTGAATTGACCGCCCCCTATATGCACAACGGGCGTTTCAAAACCCTGGAAGAAGTCCTCGATCATTATCAGTCCGGTGGACATCCCGCACCCAACGTTGATCCCAATATCCGGCCTTTTTCCCTGTCCGCACAAGATAAACAAGACCTTATCGCTTTTCTGAAAATGCTGACGGATACCAGCTTTATCCAAAATCCCGATTTCTCATCCCCATTTCGATAGACCAACAGATTTTTTGTGGCGGCCTCTTTAGCAGATGGCATCGGATCGAGAAGATCTTTTTTTCTCCTGCCTTACCGCACGGTGGCGATAAGTCAGATATTTTTTTTGACATCCGTTAATTATTTTTCACAAAAAATCTAAAATAGATATAATGTATTTTTAATTTGTTTGTTGTAGCCTTATTTAAAAAAGGTTTTAAAAAAATAATCGCTTAATCACATAAAAATTTATTTTCACAATATCATTTTTTTGTTTTTGAAGTGAAAGAAGAAAAACCTGATGTTTGTATCATCAAACGAAGTACCGTGGTAAAAGCGCCCGGTATGAAATTTGGATATGTTCATGGGATCTTTTCCTTGCCATATAGTAAGTCAGTGCGAAAACTGACTTACTATATGCAAGCTTTAAATGTGTAAGTTCATTTTCCATAATGATATAATAGGTCAAGTTCTAATTTATGTTCATGGGTTTTCAGAGGGCGAGTCTTTCCTAAAGGAGTGACTCGCTTTTTTTTTGAATAGCCTGAAGATTAAAAAATAGCAGTTTAAAAGCAGACCTGCCGGCATATTCTCCACCTGTGATAATCCCCTTCTGCCATAAGCTTATTCAATTATTTTATTTTTTGGTAAACTTTATTTTATCAGGCGGCGTATAGTTATTATGGTGTATTTAGACAGGGAGCGGCGGTTTTTTATAAATAACAGGCTAATTGTAAAATGAGCGCCATACCAAACTAAATGTCATTTCGCTTGGTATATCCGGCTTCCACCGTGACGGTAATAAATGCATTCATGGGATTATAATTTGTTCGTAGCAAGTCGTGCTGCATCGGTAGCACGACTTTTTTTTGCAACTTTGCATAATATGGCCATCAAGTTTGTATATTGTGCCGCGAAAGGTGCATGTAATACCGCACCCTCAACCTCCTCGAAAAAAGCCCTTCCTGAACGCTAATGGAGCCTCCTTCTCCACAGCAACCTTTCACTTTTAACGTCCGTGCACATTGGCGCGCTGAATGCCTGTTTTGGTACTGGCATATGATGCCCGATGTATGTATGCTTTAATGGCCTGCATGCCCAGGCGTTACATTTTTTAAGTAACGCAGTTGGGGATGTTTTGCCGATGCGAAGCTTTAGGGATTTAGTGAAAGGTTATCCAGTAAAAATCAGACATAATTCCAAGATTCCATGAAAAAAACGACACTTAGAAGGTTCCCGGCGTTAAAGGGTATTCTGTTTTCCACCCAAGCCGCAGGGGTATGGTTCCTGTTCTTTATGCTTTCCGTATTGCCTTCCGGGCTTGATGCCCAACTTGGCATCAATTTCGATATCGTTCATCTGAGCTGTAGCAATATCCCTTCGGGGCGGATCACTGCGATGCCTACGGGTGGTGTACCCCCTTACAGGTTTAGGTGGGAAAACGGGGATACGACCGCCACAAGGTCGCGGCTCTTGTCGGGCACTTACTCCCTCACCCTGACCGATGCGGCGGCCAACTCCCTGATTGAATCGGTGACGATCAACAGTCCCACCCCGGTAAAGGTGACGTTTGATGTTTCCGATAGCTGTACATTGCCCGTGACCATTACCGCGAAAGCGAGTGGTGGCGAAGGCCCCTACCGCTATCTCTGGGAGAAAGGTGCAATAGGGGCTACCCAGCTTTTTTCTGCCTCCGGGAAGCACTGTATTACGGTGATTGACAATAATCTGTGTGGCCGGTATGAGTGCATTCAGATTGCTATTTCCCCATTAACCGTATCCTTGAGCACCCGTGCGGTCACCTGCCCGGGCAGCAACGACGGTGCGGTAAACCTGAGCGTATCAGGGGGGACTCCTCCGCTGTCCTATCTTTGGAGCAATGGTGCCACCTCGCAGCATCTGGCGAATATTCCCGGCGGCAATTATACCGTTACCGTCACGGATGCCAGTGGCTGCTCCCTTGTCCGGACGGCAACGGTGCCTTCCCCATCTCCGTTGACCGTCAACCTCACGGCTATTGGGCCTTCCTGTGCAGGCGAGACCAACGGGAGTATCCAGATCAACAATATCAGTGGGGGCACTCCGCCTTATCGCGTTCAATGGCATACAGGGCAAAATACGATGACGATTAATGGTTTGGCCCAAATGACCTATATCCTGACCATTTCCGATGCATTTAACTGCAGGATAATCCGCGAGGTAAACCTTCAGGCGCGTTCGCAGCTACAGGTTACAGCGGCTATACGGGACGAGAGCTGTCCCGGACGAAACGATGGCAGTATCGCGCTGACTATGCAAACCGGTGTGCCGCCTTTTACGGTCGCCTGGAGCGACGGGGGTACAGGGGCTAACCGGACGGGTATGGCCTCCGGCACTTATTCGGCATCAATTACGGATGCTGTTGGCTGCCAAAGATCCATTGGAGCGGTAATTCGTCCTGCCGTGCCGTACACCCTTACTGTGGCCAAAACAGATGTCACGAGCTGTACGGTAAATAACGGCAGCGCAGAAGCGCTCATCAGCGGTGGGGTAGGCCCGTTTACTTTTTCCTGGAGCAACGGGCAAACCAGCGCCAGGATTATCAACCTTGTCCCGGGGACTTACTCCGTCACCGTTCGCGATGGGAATGGATGCACTCAGACAGCTAATATAAACGTCCTTGCTCCGCCTGCGATCAGCGCCCAGGTGACGGCAACAGCACAGGTCTGCCAGGGGGCTGTCAACGGAAGTGCTACGGTATCAATTGTAGGCGGTACAGCTCCTTTTTCTTATGCATGGAATAGTGGGGGCAGCAGCCAGACCCTTCAAAATCTCGCACCTGGACTTTACCGGGTGACCGTAACGGATAGCCGAAACTGTACCGCGATTGCGCAGGCAACGATTGCCCAGGCTCCGCGGCCGGAAGTGGACGTGACTGCCCCTGCGACCGTTTGCGGCGGCCGGGATACGGCCAGTGCACGTACATCGGTTTCAAGCGGAACGGCCCCTTTTACATATTTATGGAATACCGGAGGTACTACTCCTGATTTATCTAACCTGGGTACGGGTACTTACCGCGTAACGGTAACCGACCGCTTCGGCTGCGCTGCTACGGACTCGGCACGCATCCTTGTCGTGCCCGTCATTTTGCTCACTGCTTCTGCTACACCGGTTAGCTGTGCTGGGGAGAGTAACGGGCAGATCAATGTTTTAGCCCAAGGTGGCCTGCCTCCACTCGGTTATGTGTGGAGCAATGGTGCAACCGGCGCCAATATCACCAATTTAAGGGCGGGGAGCTATTCGGCTACTGCCACAGATGCTGCCGGGTGCCGGGCAAACATTGCTGCCCTCGTCACCCAGCCGGATTCCCTGAAATCTGTACTGACCATAAAAAATATTCAGTGTGGCACGCCTGCTACCGGCGCAGCTTCGGTACAAGTACAGGGCGGTACCCCTCCATACAACTTTCTTTGGAATACCAGCGCGGCACGTGATACCATCGCCGGCCTCGATGCGGGCAATTATACCGTTGCCATTACTGATGCCAAAGGCTGTGAGATAACTGCTTCGGGAGCTGTGCTCAACTCAACGTCTCCTCTGTGCAGCACTCGGATTACCAGGCCAGTCAGTAGCCCGACCGCCTCGGACGGGGAAGCTGTAGTAACCGTCAATGGAGGGAGGGCTCCTTATACGTTCCGCTGGAGCAATGGCCAGACCAGAGATACCGCCAGGAATCTATCGGCAGGCGAGTATTCCGTAACAGTGACGGATGTAAATGGTTGTACTGGCATCTGCTCAGTTAGGGCAACCCCTGAAACGGCACTGATCGGGGGTTATGTGTGGTTTGATGTCAACCAGAATGGGATTCAGGATGCCAGCGAACGGGAAGTCTCCTCGGTCAAAGTATTGCTGATGCAGATTACCTCTACCCCCCCGCCCTTTATGGATACCGTAATTACAGACGCGTATGGCCGGTATCGGTTCGTTGTAAAACCGGGGTCTTATAAAGTTACATTCATGCTGCCGGATTCGTTTCAGTTTTCTATTCCCAATGCGACGTTGGACCGCTCAAAAGACAGTGATCCGGACAGGATGCTGGGAACGACCCAAGTGATTGATGTTGCAGCAGGGGAAGTCTCATTATTTTGGGATGCAGGTTTGATCAACAATACTAAATTCTTTCCTGCAATAGAGTGCGAGTGCCTAAACAATGCTACCAACCCTGTCAATGGCCAGTTTAGGGAGCTTGTACAGTTGCAGGGATTGAGCGGCGATACCTGGAGGATTATACGGCAAAACGGTATGTTCCTGCGGACCAGCCCGGCACCGCCCGCCGCGCCGATCCCGGTTGTGATTGGTACGATGATGCCAGAGGTCTCCACAGGGGTATATGTATTCGAATTCCGGCATGTGGACAACCTTGGCTATTTCATCGAAGTGTCAAATGGAGTGGATACCCTCTCGCTCGAAAATCGTTGCGCCTATCCCTTTATTACCGATAATATCCCCGATACTTTTTGTTTCAACGACCCGGTACTGCCGCTGAACCTTCCCGTCACAAGGCCCGGACGTATTACTTATACGATTAATGGCGTTAACGCTACCGCTATCAACCCCCGTGCGCTGGGTGCAGGTCTTTTCCAGCTCGTTGCCCGTTTCGTTCCCGATAACCCCCTGGAATGCCAGGCGGTCAGGACGATTCCTTTCCGGGTCATTACAGAAAGTTGTCAGGTAAAGATCGGCGACCGGGTTTGGCATGACAAAAATAAAAATGGGGTGCAGGACAATAGCGAAGAAGGTATCGGAGGGGTAAAGATTATTTTGAGCAGAGTTGGTACCCAGACTACCCGTGTGGATTCTGTTGTAACCGATTCTACCGGTATGTATATGTTCCTCACCGATCCGGGCAGTTATAAGCTCACATTTATTCCTCCCATCCCGGGGTTCAGGGCTCCCTTTCCTGATCAGGGGGGCAATGACGCCAAAGACAGCGATATTGACACCCTGAATTTTATGACGCCCGTCTATAACGTTGCGTTGCACAATAGCAATTTTACGATTGACGCAGGTTTGATTATCCCGTGCATCAATATTACGGATGCCGGGGAAATTGGATTCAACAAGGCAATATGTTTCGGGGGGGCTACACCGCCGATTGTCAGCTTGCGCGAGGCATCGGGCGGCTATGGTAAGCTGGAATATTTATGGATGTATTCAACCCGTAGTGCGCAGTTCGACCAGCTCCATTTTGTGCCAATCCCCAATTCGAATGTTTCTTCGATCCAGCCTGGTCCGTTGACTGAGACCACTTATTTTATCCGATGTGCACGAAGTGCTACTTGTACGGATTTTCTCGAACCTGCGCCGGTACGGATATTCCTGAAGCCTAAGATCAGCGCAACCCTCACCGTTCGGGATACGTATTGCCTCGACGCCCCTATTCATCTGAAAGCAGAAGTTGCAGGTGGTGCAGCGCAGGTCAGATGGGAATTATCTGCAAAAGAACCAGGTACGTTTGTCGAACCCAATATCGCCTTTGGAGCGGTGGCGACCTTTGTACCTAAAGCCAGCGGGGTCGTTTATGTCCGGGCAACGGTTACACAGGATAGCTGTTCGGAAATATTTACCGACTCATTCCGCATCGTGAATATTCCCGGTTTCTGTGCATCTGCCGGGATTGTACTCAATGCATTGGTTGATCAGCAGAACCGGATTAATCTCCGCTGGCGGATTCCCGATGGAACGCCCTACCGGCAGTTTCAGGTAGAACACGCCCCGGATGGGGAGCGCTGGAAGTCAGTCGGGGAAGTCAACAAGATCATGACCATGTTTGAGAGCTTGCGGTATTATGAATTCATAGACGAGCAAGGTAAAAATGGCCGGAACTTTTATCGTATTGTCGTACAGGATGAGTTTGGTGTGCGCAGGTTTTCCAATGTAGTTTCTGTAGCGCTCCAGCAGGAAGCCCCAAATTCTGTATATGCTTTTCCCAATCCGGTGAAATCTTTGCTTTATTTAGATATCCTCCGGAATTTGCCTGTAAACGAACAGATCCACTTTGATATTTTCAATACCACCGGGCGTTTGATCCGGTCCTGGGTTATCTCGGGTCAGGAAGTACAGGAGCGGGTAGATTTCTCCGAATTCCCTGTAGGGGTATATCTCCTTAGGGTGAGGGCAGGGTCGGCTTCGCCACCACAAGTCCTGAAAATCCTGAAGCAATAGGACGGGCTTATGGTGAGTTTGAGCTTGTATAAAAAGGTGCTTTTGCCAATAAAGGTGGCGGTAGCAAAGCATTTTATTTTGACACAACGCAGGTCTTTTACCAGTCTGTAGAACCTCCTTTCCTTTTTCTGTGTTATAGAGCGGAAAATGAAAAACGTCTCATGGTACAAACAGACATACTGATTATCGGTGCAGGCCCTGTGGGGCTTTTCGCTGTGTTTGAAGCGGGTTTATTGAAGATGCGCTGTCATCTTATAGATATATTGGGGCAACCAGGCGGTCAGCTTACGGAAATTTACCCTAAAAAACCTATTTACGATATCCCGGGCTATCCCTCGATTCTTGCAGGTGAATTGGTGGACCGTCTGATGGAGCAGATCGCCCCTTTCAAGCCGGGTTTCACCCTGGGTGAACGCGCTGAGGTGCTGGAGCAATTGGATAATGGAAATTTTAGGGTGACAACCAACAAGGGTACCGTGCACGAAGCCCCGGTCATCGCCATCGCCGGAGGATTAGGCTGTTTTGAACCAAGGAAGCCACCGCTTGACAACCTCGAAAAGTTTGAAGACCACGGGGTCGAATACATCATCCGCGACCCGGAAATATATCGCGGGAAGCGGGTGGTCCTCGCAGGAGGTGGCGATTCTGCGCTCGACTGGACGATTTATCTCGCAGCGCTTGCGGAAAAAGTAACCCTTGTCCATCGGCGAAAAGAATTCCGGGGAGCGCCGGATTCCGTCGAAAAAGTCCTCGAACTGGCCCACGAAGGAAAGGTAAACCTCCTGACAGATGCACAGGCCGTAGCCCTACAGGGTAACGGGGCACTCACCGGTGTGGTAATCGAGCAGGCGGGAACCCATGTCGTACAGCCGACAGATCACTTTATCCCTCTTTTTGGCTTATCCCCTAAGCTGGGCCCTATCGGCGACTGGCGGCTGCAGATCGATAAAAATGCTATTACAGTCAATACTTTCGATTATGCTACGGATATCCCCGGTATCTATGCAATCGGCGATATCAACACTTATCCGGGTAAGCTCAAGCTGATCCTTTGCGGCTTCCACGAAGCGACGCTGATGTGCCAGTCGGCTTTCAAAAGGGTCTATCCGGACAGGAAAATCAGTTTCAAATATACTACGGTAAATGGGGTAGAAGGCTTCGGTTAAGCTCAGGGTTGCATGGCATCTTCCCGGAGTACCTGCCCGAGAGTTGTTAATAAGAAATCAGCTTCTTTCTCCCCAAAAACCATAGGGGGCTTTATCTTCAATACATTGTGATATGGCCCATCGGTGCTCATCAGCACGCCCAGCTCCCGCATCCGATTGGCGAGATAAGCCGTCTGTACGGGTGCTGGCTGCAGCGAACTGCCATCGCTGACCAGTTCGAAACCACAAAATAGTCCAGGCCCCCTGACGTCGCCGATAATGGGAAAACGCTCCTGGAGCGCCCTCAACCCGGCACTCAGATATGCCCCTGTCCGGGCTGCATTCTCCTGCAAGCCCTCCTCCTGTATTACCCGCAGTACTTCTATGCCAATAGCAGAAGAAACCGGGTTTCCGCCAAAAGTATTGAAATATTCCATGCCATTGTGGAAGGCATCGGCAATTTCCCGGGTGGTTGCCACCGCTCCGATCGGATGGCCGTTACCGATAGGTTTGCCCATGGTCACAATATCCGGTACGACCCCCTGGGCTTCAAAGGCCCAGAAATGTTCCCCCGCACGTCCGAAACCGGTCTGCACCTCATCGGCTATACACACCGCACCAGCAGCCCGGGCAATCCGGAATGCATCCGCCCAATACCCCGCGGGAAGGGGTACCTGCCCCCCACAACTGATTACGGATTCACACAAAAAGGCAGCAGGCTCATTACCCTGATCCCGCATTGTCCCGATCTTATCGCTTAAATGCGAAGCATAGCGGCGACCGATATCCAATCCCCGCCCTCTGTAAATTCCCCGGTAGGCATCGGGTATTGGAAGGACATGGACATGGCCAGGGGCGCCTTTTCCACCAGGACCATCAAATTTATAGGCACTTACCTCTACACAGGCGTTCGTATTGCCGTGATACCCGACTTCCACAACCATCATATCCCTGCGACCTGTAAAGGTTTTGGCCAGGCGCATAGCGAGTTCGTTGGCCTCACTACCTGAATTTACCAGAAAAATGACTTCGAGGGGAGGGGGCAGCGTAGCGCGTAGCGCCTCTGCAAATGCTATTACCGTTGGATGCAGGTATCGGGTATTGGTATTGAGTACCGCCATTTGGCGCTGACCTGCACGGACCACCCGTGGGTGTTCGTGGCCGACGTGTGCGACGTTGTTGACCGTATCGAGGTAGCGCCTTGCGTTAGCGTCATATAGGTAAGCGCCGAAGCCCCTGACAATATGGAGGGGCTTGCGGTAGGAAATACTCAGGTTGGCAGGTAATGACTGCCGCCGACGTTCCATCAGATTTTCAAGTTGATCCTGTTTTACCGCAGGAGCGGCAACCCCACCGAGGAGCAGCCAGGGATCTGGGCATATACTGGTCCATATCTCCCGCTCTTCGGGAAAAGCGACACCTGGAAAATCGCCCACTTTATCTAACATGTCGAGGATTACCTGGAAATGCAGGTGGGGTGGCCAGTTACCATTTTCTGGCCTGGGGCCCATCCGGCACAAGAGTTGCCCGGAGGAAATCTGTTGACCGCACTGCAAGTGGGCGATAGAGGCTTCGTCGAGGTGACCATATAAAGTATAAAACGTCAGCTTATCGCCAATGCGGTGTTCCAGGATAATTGTCGGGCCATAATCGCGCTCACCGCTATTGTTTGCCAGGCTGTGTACCACTCCGTCAATGGGTGCATATACCGCAGTACCTGCCGGCATGAAAATATCCACGCCAATATGCACGCTGCGCCACCTTGGACCATCATTGCCCTCGATGCTGAACTGGTCTGTGGTATATAACGGCCTGACTTCATCGTAATGCCCCAGGCCTACGGTTATATTCCCCTCCCGCATGACTGCCTGCACCCGGTCGTCAAGTTTTTGTGGGTCTGTAATGTATTCGTGATTCCCCAGATCAAGGCTGCCAACTCCGAGATCCAGCCACTGCACATCTTTGCCGGATAGGTCTAAAGCTACCAAAGCTGACAGCCCCGCAGGATTGGCCGTTGCCCACCTCATAAAGGACTTTTTCGTCGGGCATGGTTCCCATCCGCAGGCATGGCGGAACGCGTACCAGGCAAAACGTGGTGAGATTTGCCGAAGCTTCCCGAGTAGCTCCCAGGCAGGCAGATCGCTGATCTGCAGGTATTCGTTTCCTGGATTTTCTACCAGGTTGATCGCTGAACAGGTCACACTGATCAGCAGGCGCGCACCTACTAAAGGGAACAATGCCTGCACTTCCCCCTCTGTTAAGGGATATTTGGCGTGATAGCCACGGATTACCGGGATGGCAGCGCCTATGGGGTCGGCTTTATGCATCATGATGTAGGCAAGCGCTATGGCCAGTTCATTCACCGTATGGGAATAGACCATATCCCCAAAATCAATTACTCCCGGTACACGTAAGTCGTATGGGTTTTCTGTAACGAGGATGTTATAATCGTTGGCGTCCCCGTAGTTCACCCCCTGGCGCAGGGAGGTCAATAGTGGGACGGCTTCGTTTTCGAACAAATCCAGGAAGTATGCGGCCAATGCCCTACGGGTATCCTCCTGAATGGTTTTTAGCTCCGGCCGTGTCCACGCTGCCCGGGTAGGGTCCCACTTGAGGAACCGGTGGGCAGCGGGATGAGAAAAATCTGCCAGCGCCCGGGAAAGCTGCCCCAGCATACTACCGATTGCAAACAATAATTCAGTGGAATGTGGGTTGACTGCTGCAAGTGGCCGTCCGGGCACCCAGGTCAGGAGCCGGGCATACAGGAACTCTCCCTGCCTGGTTTCAAACCTGCTAACCAGTTCCCCCTCCTGGTTTGGAATGGCCTGCGGGATGCAAAGATCCCAGTCCTGGGCAGCAAGATGCGCCATTGCAGCATTCTGCATATCCAGCAGGTCAGGGGGAGTATCCGGATTGGCGATTTTCAGTAAAAAGCAGGCTCCCTGGCCGTCTTTGAGCAGAAAATTGAAATCTACTTCCCCACTAAGGCGGGTGAATGAGGCGGAAACCCCGAAATGCCGCTCTGCCAGATGGGATATTTCGCTATAATCTAACATCGCAATAGGTATTATCGCCTGCTATGACCCCATACCTCTCGCTGCGCCGTAATAAATGAAGAACCAGAACAGCAGTAAAAGTACGATGCCCGTTGCAACGATGGCCAGAAGTACTTTGATCAGGAAAAAGACTTTCTTCCATAACATAGCTTTATTGGACTTTTTACGATTGGATTACCGCATGTTAAAAATCGCTCTTCGCCTGCACTGTGTCTTTTTCGGTCTCGTAGCCCGGCTATGTTCCTCTAAAAAGCCTCCGGTATATCATTTGGCCGCTTTCAGCGGCAGCATACTTTTTAAACGATCCCGTATGGCCGTTCGCAACACCGCAGGAAGGTTGCTACAAAGGAAGCGTATTTGTCAATATGGGGCTACCCGCAGCGTGAATTCTACTTTTTGTCCACTTTGAGCCTTATCTGTACCCGAGAAGACCGCGATGTGCAGGTCGCCGGCATAGGTCGTCGTCCATTGCCAGGCGGTAGCCACAGTTCCTATACTTGCGCCCTGTTCATCTGAAACTGCCAGGGAAATGCCGGTATCTGGGGGGTCGAGGTTGATATGTACTTGTTGATCTTTCCGTACCCTGAGTAAAAACATCTTTCTTTCTCCTGCACCAATGGTGCCCCGCATAAACGTTTCCACTCCATTATAAGCAATCCGCGTACTTTCTGCTTGTGCTTTAGGCTTTACAGCAGGTAAAGCCGGCGGGGGTTCAGGAGCAATCGGTTCTGGTTTGGGGGGGGCTGGTTCGGAGGTGATGGGGCTGGGAGCTACGGGGGCAGAGCGATCCACACTGCTGCCCGTACGCTTGCAGGAACAGAAAACGGCATACAGCGCCAGGACGACGATTAAAGGTACCCGGCCACGACCTATCGGATAGCTCATCAGCTTTGAGCGGCGGTTTCTTCCTGTAAGACATTCACTGCCTGGCCGACGATCGCTTCCTGTTGCTGGTCGTGGACTTTTTTGAAGCCTGTTGCGGGTGACGACCCGGCTTTTCGGGAGATTAGCCTGATCTGGCCCGGGCGGTAGTTGAGGGCTACAAAGGACCAGGCGCCCATATTTGCCGGTTCCTCCTGGACCCATACCAATTCGGGGTTACCGTATTTCGATACGAGGGCATCCAGTTGTTTTTCCGGAAAAGGGTAAATCTGCTCAACGCGTACGATGGCGACATTGCGCGCGTCTATTTCCCGTTTTTTCTGCAGTAAGTCATAATACACTTTTCCTGAACACATTACCATACGAGTCACCTCTGGTGCTTTAGACTTTACGAGGTCTGGATCCTGGATGACTTCCTGGAAACGTTTACCGGTCGTCATATCATCGATTGACGAAGTACATTCCGGATGGCGCAGTAAGGACTTCGGCGACATGACCACGAGGGGTTTACGGAAATTCCATGCCAGTTGCCTGCGAAGCAGGTGGAAAAAGTTGGCAGGTGTTGTGACGTTGGCCACTATCATATTGAGATCGGCACATGCCTGGAGGAAGCGTTCCATCCGGGCGCTCGAGTGTTCCGGACCCTGGCCTTCATACCCGTGTGGCAGCAACAAGACCAGGCCGCTCATGCGCTGCCATTTGCTTTCTGCGGCGGTGATGAACTGATCCACCATGGTTTGTGCACCATTGTGGAAATCGCCGAATTGTGCTTCCCAGAGTACCAGGGAGTGTGGGGTGCCGAGGGAGTAGCCATATTCGAAGCCCATGACCCCGAACTCGGAGAGCAGGGAATTGAAGATGCGGAATTTTCCCTGACCATCCCGGATATTGGAAAGCCGGTTGAGTTGCTTGCCGGTTTTTGCATCATACATAACCGCATGGCGGTGGGAGAAAGTACCCCGTTTGACGTCTTGTCCGCTCATGCGCACGTCTTTTCCTTCCAGGAGGATACTTGCGTAGGCCATGAGTTCGCCCATCGCCCAGTCGAGTTGGTTATCGGCGAGCATTTTCTGCTTATCTTCCAAAAGTCGCTTCGCTTTAGGCAGGGGGGTGAAATCATCGGGCAGGTGGAGCAGGTGTTTGGTAATTACTTCCAGGGTTTCGTGTGGCAAACCTGTTTTGGGAGACTGGTCGAAATCGCCGGGGCCTGCTTTTGAAAGGGATTTCCAGGCTGCTTCAGGTGCCTGTAGCACATAAGGCAGCGCTTGTTGGCGGACGTTATCGAGCCGTTCCTGGAGGGTTGCCCAGAATTTTGCCTCCATTTCGTCTGCGAGTTGTTTCTCCATCACACCAGACTCGATCAGTTCTTTGATATAGATCTCCCGGGGGTTCGGGTGTTTGACGATAATATCATACATATCCGGCTGGGTGAATTTGGGGTCATCCCCTTCGTTATGTCCGTGCCGGCGGTAGCAAAGCATATCAATGAATACATCCTCATTGAATGTCTGGCGATACTCGAGCGCGAGTTCCACTGCAAAAACGAGGGCTTCCGGGTCATCGCCGTTTACATGGAAGACCGGGGCATCCACCACGCTCGCTACGCCAGTACTGTAGGTAGAAGAGCGGGCATCATCGAAATCGGTCGTAAAGCCGATTTGGTTGTTGATGACCAGGTGTAGGGTACCCCCGGTGGCATAGCCCTCCAGCTTACTCATCTGAATCGTTTCATAGACCACGCCCTGTCCTGCGACGGCGGCATCGCCGTGGATCAGGAGGGGTAGCAGGCGGTCATAATCGCTGTTGTAGAGTACGTCGGCTTTTGAGCGGGCAAAACCTTCTACGACCGGGTTTACGGCCTCGAGGTGGGAAGGGTTGGGCACGAGTTCCAACTGAACCATATTTCCGGAAGGCGTCATCATTTGGGAGGAGTACCCCAGGTGGTATTTGACATCGCCATCGCCGAAACTTTGGTCGGGGATTACCGCGCCTTCAAATTCGGTGAAAATTTGTTCATAGGTTTTACCCATGATATTGGCCAGGACGTTGAGGCGGCCCCGGTGTGCCATTCCGATAAATACTTCACGGATACCTGCTTCGCCGGCTTTATTGATTATGGCATCGAGGCCCACAATTGCCGATTCTCCACCTTCGAGCGAGAAGCGTTTCTGCCCGATGAATTTGGTGTGGAGGAATTTCTCGAATACCACTGCTCCATTGAGTTTTTCCAGGATCCGTCGCTTTTTTGCAATCGGGATCTCATAATGCAGTTCGGGGCGGTGGGCTTCAATACGGGACCTCAGCCAGCGACGTTTTTCCCTACCCTGCATATAATTGAATTCGAAGCCGATATGGCCACAATATACCCTTCGGAGATGTGCGATAATCTCCTTAAGGGTAGCAGGATTTTCCATCCCGCATTCTTTGGCCGCATAAAATACGGTATCCAGGTCTTCTTCGCCCAGGCTGAAGTCGGAAATCGTAAGTTTCGCCTGGCGGTCCCTGCGTTTCCGGATAGGATTGGTATCGGATTCCAGGTGGCCACGGAAACGGTACGCGTTGATCATGGCCAGCACCCGGAATTCTTTGGCATTGATCGCACCTTGCACCGCTGTGGCGTCCGGTGTTTTCTCTGCCTGGCCAAATTCGAACCCTTTGAAAAAGACCCTCCAGTCTTCTTCTACTAGATCGGGGTTCTGGAGATAGCGCTCATAGAGCGATTCAATGTACGCAGGATGCGCATTCGCTATGAAAGAATAGTTTGCCATTAGATCCAGTAAATATTTTGTGCTGCAAATATAATCGAAAGTACGGAAAACCGCCCATGCAGATGGTATAAGTGTTTGACGTATTTTTGAACCCTGACGCTACTCCGCTACACGGAACAGTTGGGATATTTTTCATCATAAAACGCTGACAGCAGGCAGTTACGAAAACGGGTAGGTCTGAATCCAGACCGACCTTCCCTGTATCAAAGCTGATAATTCGGCTCCAATTTGCCGCTTTTGCGGTAATAATCGGTAATAATTCGCACTACCTCCTGGGGGTCGTCCACAATCGGCATCAGATCGAGGTCTTTTGCACTGATATTGTTTTCCTGTTCGAGGACGACCTCCCTGAGCCATTGTTTGAGCCCGCTCCAGAAGCTTGTTCCAACGAGGATGACCGGAAAATAGCTGATCTTGTTGGTTTGTATAAGGGTAAGGACCTCAAATAGTTCGTCGAGGGTACCAAAACCACCGGGCAAGACGACAAAAGCCTGGGTATACTTTACGAACATGACCTTTCGGACAAAGAAGTAGCGGAAATTGAGGTTTTTATCGTTCTCGATGAAAGGGTTGGATATTTGCTCAAAAGGCAGGTCAATATTGAGGCCGACGGAACGTCCGCCATACAGATAGGCGCCTTTGTTGCCAGCCTCCATGATCCCCGGGCCGCCTCCGGTGATGATTCCATAGCCCTCTTCGGTAAGTAAATGGGCGATTTGTACCGCCAGCTTATAGTTGGGGTGGTCAGGCTTGGTGCGTGCCGACCCAAAAATGGAGACGCAAGGGCCGATTTTATACATGGTTTCGAAACCCTCTACGAATTCGGAAATGACCTTGAACATCGTCCAGGAGTTTTCTGCTTTTACGCCTCCTGTCCATTCCTTTTTGGGCATCTTTGATTCCTGGTGGGTGTTTTCTTCTGTCATGATATTTTTTTATTTGTACCGCTAAATTTATACAAGCAATTTACTTTGTTGTTCCCGCAAAGGGTATTTGTTTTTGTCAGGATTTATTGCAACCGGGCGGCGCACAGGGAATTGATGGCTAAGCCCGTTCGTCGTGGAAGGCATGATAGGCATCCCGAACGTAAGCAATCACGTCCTCGAGGGAGGAGAATCTTGCGAACAAGTCGTACAGGGAGTTGGGGGTACTTCCTGCAGCAGGCATGGCGTATTTCAGAACATCCTCTTCACTGATGGTTTGCCCGCCAAGGATGACCAGGCGTTCGACGACGTTTCTCAGCTCCCGGATATTTCCACTCCAGGAATAATTTTTGAGGTGTTCCATTGCCTCAGGCCCAATTTTTTTGAGGGGAACCCCGTATTCCTGGCAGACCAGCCGTAGAAAATGGGTCGTCAGATCGGGGATATCGGAACGCCGCTCATTGAGTGCGGGAGTCTCGATAACGATAACGGCGAGGCGGTGGTAAAGGTCTTCGCGAAATCTGCCCAGGGCGATTTCCCTGCGCAGGTCTTTGTTGGTGGCGGCGAGTACCCTTACATCTACCCGGATATCTTTATCCCCGCCGACGCGGGCGATGCGCTGTTCCTGTAACGCCCTGAGTACTTTGGCCTGGGCAGGAAGGCTCATGTCGCCAATCTCATCTAAAAAAAGAGTACCTCCGTTGGCCTGTTCGAATTTTCCGATATGTTGGCGCACAGCAGAGGTAAACGCTCCTTTTTCATGCCCAAATAGCTCACTTTCAATTAGTTCGGAAGGGATGGCGGCACAGTTGACTTCCACGATCGGGTGACTCGCCCTGGCGCTATATTCATGCAACCACCTTGCGACAAGCTCTTTGCCCGATCCATTTGGCCCGGTAATCAGCACCCTGGCGTCCGTAGGGCCTACGCGCGTAATCGTATCTTTTAAGCGGATAACGGCAGGTGATTCGCCAATGATTTCCTGTAGCCCTGCTTTGGCCACTTTGCGTTTGAGCTGGCGCGTTTCCTGAAGGAGACTGGACTTATCCATGGCGTTGCGCAGGGTAATCAGGAGGCGGTTCAGATCGGGGGGTTTGCTGATGAAATCAAAAGCCCCCCGCTTGACGGATTCCACCGCCGTATCTATTGTCGCATGACCGGAAAGCATCACCACTGCAGTACCTGGACGAATTTCCTGAATTTTTTCTAGAGCGTCCATCCCGTCGAGCTCCGGCATTTTGATGTCGAGCAATACAACGTCGAAGGCCTGTTGTTTGATCCTGGCCAGGCAGTCCATACCGTTGGTCGCTTCCTCCACACTAAATTGCTCAAGTTCGAGGATATTGCGCAGGGCACGTCGGATGCTGGCTTCATCATCCACGATCAATATTTTTGCCATAAGTGCGGTTTTGTATGTTCAGGTGACGCCTGGGAGGGGGTCGTCAAAAGTAAAGAATTTGTATGGGAGTTTTCTGGTTGTAAAATAGGAATTTTTGGCATTGATTATAGACAGGCGGCTCATACCGGGTTTTTTTCCAGGCTACAAAAAGCCAGCCAGGCCATGAGGCCGGTCGCTGTTTCGAGCGCGGACTCATCAATATCGAAGCGATTGGTATGGACGGGATACCGGATTCCTTTTGCCGGGTTTCCGGTGCCGAGGCGATAGAAGCAGGCAGGGATTTTTTGGGCGTAAAAGGCGAAATCTTCTGAAGACATACGTTGGGGCAGGGTGACCACATGCTGTGGCCCGAGGTATTCCCCGGCGTTTTCCCGGGCGGCATTGGTAAGGGCTTCGTGGTTGTACAAGGTGGGATAGCCCCTTGCAATTTTCAGCTCGCAACGCCCGCCCATACCTTCTGCGATACCTTTAGCTATTTTCGCAATATGTTCCAGGGCCTGGGCACGCCATTCTTCGTCCATGGTGCGGAAGGTGCCCTCCAGGTCCACAGCTTCGACGATGATGTTGGTTGCCCCCCCGCGTGAGTTGATTTTCCCGAAAGTCAGGACGCTGGGGGTCAGCGGGTTGTTCATGCGGCTGATGAGTTGCTGTAAAGCACTGATTACCTGTGCACTGATGGCGATGGGGTCGGTACATTCATTCGGTAGGGCACCATGGCCGCCCTTGCCATAGATGGTGAGGTAGAGTTCGTCGGAAGACGCCATGTATTTTCCGCTGTAAAAGCCCACTTTTCCGGCTTCGAGGGGCGTATGTACATGTTGGCCAAAGATAAGTGCCGGGGCGGGATGCTCAAGCACGCCCTCGGCGATCATGAGGGAAGCACCACCAGGGACGCTTTCTTCCCCCGGTTGAAAAATGAGCTTTACCGTTCCCGGGAGTTCATGCCGGATGGCCTGCAGGATGGCAGCAGTGCCGAGCAGCGATGCTGTGTGTACATCGTGGCCACAGGCATGCATGATACCCGGATGGACAGACTTATAGGGGATGTCGTTCGCTTCGTCAATGGGTAGGGCATCCATGTCCGCCCGCAGTGCAATGATCCTGCCAGATTGCCCCTGTCCCTCGATCATTGCGACGACCCCCGTGCCGGCGATCCCTGTTTGATAGGGTATCCCGAGGCGGTCTAACTCCTGAGCGACAAAGCGTGCGGTGTTTTCTTCCTGAAAAGATAATTCCGGGTACCGGTGCAAATGCCGACGCAGGTAAACGACGTGTTCGTGCCGTTCCCGCGCAAGCTGCCGGATATGTTGTGAAAGTTTCAAGCGTAGTGTTTTTTTGTTGGGTGAGTACCTAGACCGCATAGCCCTGGTTGATGGCGACAGGGACCTCACATATTACCAGCTTCGTATAAATAGGGCAGTAAAGTTTTGACAAACAAGGTAATCAGCAGCACAGAGATGATATTCATGACAAATCCTGCTTTTGCCATTTGTGCGATCCGGACATGGCCGCTGGCAAATACGATGGCGTTGGGCGGCGTGGACATCGGGAGCATGAATGCGCCGCTGGCAGCCAGGGTGACGGGGATACACATTTCTTCTGCCGGGATACCCATACCGACAGCGATGGCACCGACAACCGGCAGGAAAATCGTTACCAATGCGACATTGGACATCACTTCGGTGAGAAACAGGCTGACGGTAGCAAGTCCCAGGATTACCAGCCAGGAAGCAGCGGGCAGGTCTTTAAACTGATTGCCGATCAGATCAATAATGCCAGTAGTCGCCAGGCCGTCCGCCAGGCTGAGACCCCCACCGAAGAGGAGGAGGATGCCCCAGGGCAGTTTTTCGGTATGTCCCCATTCCAGCAATGTGCGGCCTTTTTTCCATTCTGAAGGGATTATAAACAGGCTGATTGCCGCAATTAAAGCTATTGCAGTATCGGATAACTTGAGGAAGGGGACAAAGCGGTTGATTTGAGACTGGAAAATCCAACAAAATGCCGCACCGATAAATACGAGCATGGTACGGCGTTCACCGTTGGAAACTGGCCCAAGTTCGGCAATTTCTTCCTGTACGAGCTCCTGGGCACCGCTGAATTTTCCCAGTCGGTTGGGGTACATTATTTTGACGAGGACGATGTAGGCCAGCACGAGTAGAATTGCCGCAAAGGGTAATCCAATGATAAACCATTCCGCGAAAGATACTTCGATACCCAGGGATTCCTGCATATACCCGGCAAAAACAACGTTGGGCGGGGTGCCGATAATCGTGGCCATGCCCCCAATACTGGAGGCATAGGCGATGCCGAGCATCATTGCAATACTAAAGTGGCGCATCCCGGCCTCCAGATGTGGCTTTATCCTGCGCTGCAGCAAATCTATCACAGAGAGTGCAATGGGTAGCATCATGATGGTCGTTGCCGTATTGCTGATCCACATACTGATGAAAGCGGTCGAAAGGTAAAACCCCAACAGGATCCCATCTGCATTGGTGCCAGTAAGCCGGACGATGTTGAGGGCAATCCGCCGGTGTACGTTCCAGCGCTCCATGGCCAGGGCGATTACAAAGCCGCCCATGAACAGATACACGACTGGGTTGGAGTACGGAGCAGCAGCATCGGCAAGCTTCTGAACGCCCATCATCGGCAGGAGCAACATGGGCAACAGGGAGGTAACAGCTATCGGAACGGATTCCGTTATCCACCAGGTAAGCATGAGCACAGCAAGGGCAATGACCTTCCACCCCTCAGGGCTGATGGGCGCAGGAGCCGGAAAGGCCAATAAGGCCACGAATGCCAGTGGTCCAAGAAAAAGCCCCGTTTTTTTTGTGTCCATAATCCGGATAAGAAGATGATAAAAGATGGCTAAGGAAAGAATATGCACAAAATTCAAAAAAAAAGCCTATCTTAATCCTACATAGGGGGTTAATTTTTGTTTGATGGATGATAAGTAGGAATTACTACGCAACTTTGCATGAAAAAACAATACGATTTGCAAAAAGCGCTGCCCCTGGCATTCCCGGTTCTGTTCAGGGTTTTTTGCCTCGGCGCACTCGTTTTTTGGCGCGCCCCGGGGGCTAAAGGCCAGGAATATGGCTTTCCAGGTTTTTTGCCTGCCAACAACCGGCAAATTGACGTGCCTTTTGAATACGAAAATAACTTCATCGTCGTCAAGGTGTTGTTCAATGATATATTCCCCCTGCGCTTCATCTTCGATACCGGGGCAGAATATACAATACTCTCGAAACGGGAAATTACCGACCTTCTTAGTATTGATTACAAAAAGCGCTTCGTCTTACAGGGTGCGGACATGACCACCGAGCTATATGCTTATTTGGCCAGAGGAATCAGTATCACCGTCGGGAACTTACGCAATGCCAACCGCAATATTCTCGTCCTGGAAGAAGACTACTTTCGCTTTGAGGAGTTTTCAGGCATACAAATCCACGGGATTCTGGGTGCAGATATGTTCAGGCGCTTTGTAGTACGGATCAATTACCAGAAACAGATCATTTCCTTTATCTCACCGGACGGCTTTGAGCCCCCCAAAGGCACGCGCAGCTTCAATTACCCGATGGAAATGCAGCGGGGCAAACCCTATATCGTGGCGCAAACCCGGCTTGCTTCCGATACGGTAATCCGTACAAAGCTGCTGCTCGATACGGGCGCAAGCCTGGCTTTACTGCTCTATACCAATACCCACCCCAATCTTCACCTGCCGGAAAAAACTATCCCCAGCAATATCGGCATCGGCCTGGGTGGATTTCTGGAGGGCTACCTGGGTAGGATCAGACAATTGCATATCCATAATGTCCCTTTCGACGACGTAATTACCAATTTCCAGGAATTGCCCCGGGATATGGATAGCCTCAATACCTCCGGTCGCCATGGGATTATCGGTAACCAACTGCTGCGCCGGTTCATCGTCACAATTGATTATATCCGTGAGCAGCTATATTTCACAACGGTCCCGGGCTTCAAAAACAACTATACCTATGACCGCAGCGGGCTTATCCTGATCGTTGCAGGGCCAACCCTCAATAAGTACGTCGTGTTCGATATCGTACCCAACAGCCCTGCCGCACGGGCAGGGATCCGGCGCGGCGATGAGGTCAAATCGGTCAATGGCATCCCGGTTGCTTTCCTGAATTTACAAGACCTTTCTGCTAAATTCCGACGCAGGGCAGGGGCAAAAATGAATGTGGTGATCGAACGCAGCAACGTGCGGTTGAAAAAATCGTTCAGATTGGAACAACTGATATGATTTTCATGACCTTTCTTGGCAGATCACAAAATTAACCCTATATTTGCAGCCAATTTTATCACCACAAAAAGGTTCACCATGTTTGCAATCGTAACGATAGCCGGTCAACAGTTCAAAGTCGAGGAAGGGCAGGAGCTCTTCGTCCACCGGTTAGCCGCTGCAGAAGGGGATTCCGTAGCTTTTGACCAGGTACTACTGGTTGACCGCGACGGTAGCGTCGAATTGGGCAGGCCTGTGCTCCCCCTCCAGGTCAAAGCCACCGTCATAGGTCATCAAAAAGGCGATAAGGTTATCGTCTTTAAGAAAAAAAGACGCAAAGGCTACCGCGTGAAAAATGGCCACCGCCAGCAATTCACCAAAATCAAAATTGATTCGATCGCTTGATTGACAACCCGTCAAGGTACAAGCATCCAAACTAATAAAACGATATGTCATGGCACATAAAAAAGGGGTAGGTAGTTCAGATAACGGCCGGGACAGTAAAAGTAAACGGCTCGGCGTAAAACTGTTCGGCGGCCAGTTGGCCAAAGCGGGTAATATCCTCGTGCGGCAACGGGGCACCAAGTTCCATGCCGGTGAAAATGTATATATGGGCAGGGATTTTACCCTCCATGCCGCTGTTGACGGAAAGGTTTCCTTCAGGAGAATGAAGCACGACCGCACGTTTGTCAGTATCCTTCCAACGAATGGTACGGTTGTGCCCGGCCCTGCAGCTGCAAAAGCTCACGCCGTAGCCGCAGCTCCCGTGGTACACGAGCCTGTTGTTGAAGAAGTGGTGCAGTCCGCAGCAGAGGAAATTGTCGAAGCGCCAAAGGCTAAGGCAAAAGCTATCGTACTGCCCTCAGGAAAAAAAGTGAAGGAAAACGACCTCAAACTGGTTGAGGGTATCGGCCCTAAAATCGAGGAACTGCTCCACAATGCCGGGATCACGACCTGGGCACAGCTCGCTTCCACTTCAGTTGATGCGATCAATGCCATCCTGGACGAAGGGGGCAGCAAGTTCAGTATGCACGATCCTGCTACCTGGCCAAAACAGGCTCAACTTGCAGCCGATGGCCAGTGGGAAGCACTGGAAACTTACCAGGATGAATTAAAAGGGGGTAAGGAGTAAAGTAAATCAGGGGTATATATAAAGCCTGCGGCCTTTCATTTGGCGGCGTAAGCCGCCAAATGAAAGGCCGCAGGCTTTCTTATAAGCTTTCTGCCGCCGAAGGCGGCGGAGTACTTTCTATACAACCCCATGATATTTTTTGGCGGCTTTTGCTGCCAAAGAACTTGTGAGAGCCCCCCCGGCTGAAATATTCTTCGCCAGCATGCCAAAAACTTCGGCGGCACGCCAAAAAAATACCATCTGTTGGTATAAGCTGCCGGAATTCATTGTACAATCCGCTCAATATCCGTCGTAGTTAGCCAGCCTTCGTCGCCGTTCCCTAATCTGATTTTCGCCCATGGAGCGAGTTGATCGGCCACGTGTACTTTGGTGCCTTCGTGTATTTGCCTGATCTCAGGACTTTTACGGTCGGGTGCCTGGAATAGTGTAGTCGCTTCTTTGATGACAATTGCCTGTCTGGGATCGTTTTCCATAAAATCGGTGTATCCGGCGCTTGCCAATGCGAATATCGCGAGGGTAGTGCAACCGCCTGCCAAAATGCGAAAGACCCGTTTCTCGTCCAGTCGTTGTGCGAGTATCCAAAGGATGAAACCTGTCGATAGCGCAATGATTGCAATGAGCGCCCACCTGGCAGGGGCAATGCGCCGTACGGCTTCTAATGGCGCGAAAACTTCCTTTTCGGCCAGTTGATCGGTCAGCTCCCCGCGTACCTGCACGAGTGCGGTTTTTATGGCTTTTGCACCCGGCTTCAGGCGCAAGGCCCGTTCAAAGGCCAATACGGCCTTCCCTTTTTCTCCATTGCGTAGATAGCATTGTCCCAGGTTGTAGTAAAGCGCGGGGTCGCGATACCCCTGGCGCAACAGCGTTTGATATGCGTTGGCTGCCTCCCCGTAATTACCCTCCTGGTAGGCTATGGCCGCTTTCGACCATGACCCGGGCAGCCGGCCAAAACTACCAGGTAGCCCAACCGACAGGCAAATCGCGATAAACAGGAGTTGCCGCCTAAAGGTGTCCTTTTTCATTCCGTTGAAGATGCGTTATCAGGTATTAAAAATAGCGATCTGCCCACGATTACAGGGTTTTTTACTGGCTATGCACATATATGTCTTCCCGCCGCAGAGGCCGCCCCTCCTGGATGAGCTTGAAGCCTTTAAGCTTGAGGGCTTCGTGGTCGGTCTGGCCCATTGGCAATAATTTAGCGGTAGGCTGTGCAAGGAATGTAATGCGTTGGATCTGGTTGTTGGCCATCCGGATAATCATCTCGCTACAAGAGGTCTGGTTGACGCCGATAAAAGCACCATCGGAATCTTTTGCATAATAGATAACCTCGGCGTTACCAGAGGCATCCATGCGCTGCAGTTTGCTATCCGTAAAATGGGCCACGATATTCCTGCCTTTGATCTGGTCAAAAAAACCACCCTGCCCGGCGATCAGGATGAACCCATTATTGAGCAGTTTGATTTGCTGGATTTTGCCCTCCCGCAGGTACAGAATAATCGTATCCGCTGTAAACTGGCTGGTATCTGACCAGATTACAGGGCTTCCGAACAGGGCGAAGGTAGAATCCTGGCCGTTGTAGGCCATAGAATCGCAAAGGGCCTGAAAATTGCTTTTATACATCCGTACCTGCCCAATGGCCTGCATCGTCCTGGCCGTATCCCCGGCACTGGAATCCTGCCGGGTGACCAGTAGGGTATCTGCAGAAAGGAAAAGCGAATCTCCCTCGAGCATACTAATCAGTTCCGGCCTGCCGGGCAACCCTCCACTGGCTTTGAGGTAATCCCGCGAACGGTCATAGTCTGCCTGGGCACAAAGAATAGTGTATTGGTCACTGGTATCGCGCCAGATGACGTTCCCCTGGGCCCGGCCAAGAGCAGCCGTTTCTGAAAAGTCCACCGAATCGGCCTCGAGGAGCTGCGGCGGGTCACTGATCAATGATCTGCCTCTGGTCGAATAGGTTTTATTTTTGCTGTCGTAACGGATTTCCTCACCCCGGATGTCCTGGGCATCTTCACGGAAGTGTGCGTTTCCCTTGAGATAAATCTGATCGCCAGCCTCATCGTAGCGTATAAAATCGGCTTCGGCCCGACGCGTGCTGTCCACTACGCGGGCATTGCCAACAAGTTCGTAGGATTTATTGCGGTTGTCAAAAGAAATACTGTCGGCAGTTGCAGTTTGGCTGCCTTTCTGATACTGGGCATTGCCAGTGAACAGGGCCTTTTCGGTGAGGGTTTCGTAATAGCCGCCTTCGCAGTAAATTTTACTGCTGTCCGTGGCGAGTAAAGTCGGGCCGAGCAGGCCAACAGTGCGCGAAGGGACAAAATATTTCAAGGAGTCCGACTTCAAAGAAAATCTCGGATCAACGACTCTTACACTATCCCTGAAAAAAACTTCCTGGGTTTCGGCCAGATAGAAGCCCCTTCTGCTGCTCAGTTGCAGCGAATCGCTGATGAGGGTGGCTCCGGTGAAATATCGCGCGATCCTGGTATTGAGGTCGTACTCCAGGGATTCAGTGAAGAGCTGCTGACCGGCATTGATGAGGACGACGTTGCCCTCGAGAATTGCCAGACGGGTCGTACCGTCATAAATGAGCTGATCGGCGAAAATCTGGAGGGAATCCCCCTGCTGGATGAGTACATTCCGGAACGCGCTCAACAGGGTTTCATTTTCAATACGCGCGGAATCGCAGTACATAAACACACTGTCCTGCCGAAGTTCAACTTTTCCCCGGAGTACCTGGATGGCGTTTTCGAGTTCCTGAACGAGCCGGAGCTCCAGGGAATGAACGACCCGGATACGCTGGCCTTTATTCGCGGGCACTTGCCCGGTCTGCTGGCCGCTGGCTGAAAATGCCAGGCAGATTACTGCCACAAAGCTCAACAAACGGATGCCATTCATGCTAATTCCTTGATTCGGGGCACAAAATTACTAAATTTTCCGCTTAACTGTTATAACGCTGCCACAACAACGCTGCGGCATCTTCACCAACGAGTGTGCCGATCGCAACGCCCATGCCGCCAAGCCTGGCTGCAACGGTAATCCCAGGCGAGACATTCTCGATAATTGGCTTCTTCTCCGGCCCAAGGCCAAGGATACCGCTCCACCAACTTTCAATAGTGATTTCCCGGTGGGGCAGGATAATATCGGATAAAAGACGCCGGAGCGCTGCTTTTATTTCAGGTGTTGTGCCGAAAGTATCTGTTGCTTCCCCCAGGGGGTCGAGATTACGGCCTCCACCGAGCAGGATGCGCTGGTCAATATTTCTGAAATAATAATATCCACGGTCATAGTGGAAGCTACCCTGAAACGGGAGATTGGGGATGGGTGCGGTAATCAGGACCTGGTTGCGGGCAGGGCGGATATCGAGCTCCGGCAACAAACGCCTGGTAAGGCCATTTGTCGCAAGCAGGATATGTTGAAAAAAAAGCGGGCCACCTGGGGCACAATGGACAAGGACCCCATTATTTTCCTGATAGATCCCGCTAATCTGCACTCCATTAAGGATTTCGACACCTTTTTCCCTGGCCATGCCGATGAGCGCCCGCATCATTTTTCCGGTATGCAACTGGCCTTCGCAGGTGTTCAGAATCAGTTGGTTGACTTTTCCAAACCCCAAGGCGGGGATGGCTTCGTCAGCAGTCCGGAACGTTGCTTTATGCCCGGTGATCTCCCTAAGGGCTTGGTTGAAGTTGGGCATGGCTTCGAGGCAATCCTGGAAAGCGGGTGCATCTTCCGGGCGAAAGAGTTCATAGCCCCCAAGGGGTTCATAACCAATAGCCCTGTCCCCGAGTTTTTTGCGCAAGTTCAGTAGCCCTTTGTAACGCCTTTCGACAAGCCCCCAGACTGCTGCCGCATCGGTTGTGGAAAGGTCGTCGAGGAGTTCCGTCATACTCCCGAAGCAGGCAAATCCGGCATTTTTTGTACTTGCGCCGGTAGGTAGGGGGCCGCGTTCCAGGACCAGCACCGGGAGCTCAGGTGCCCATGTCTTCAACTGGATAGCCGCACTGAGCCCGACAATCCCGCTGCCGATAATCGCAATAGGAAAATGATCTAAATAACATTGTTTTTCCCAATAACTCCAGGAAAATGCTTCCATTATAGGCAGGGTTGAATAAATTTACACAAAAAAACAGGACTATGATTCAACGTATCCAAACGATTTTTCTGTTGTTGGGCAGTATTTCTATGTTGGCCGTATTGTTTTTTCCTTTTACTTCCCTGGAATCTGGTATCCAAGGAGCTGGGATTTTAGCGGATGGGGTTTATACTGCCCAGGAAAAGCCAGTGCTTCTGGGGCTTTTTAGCCTGAGCAGTTTACTGGCCCTTATTGGGGTATTTTTGTTTAGAAACCGTTCTTTGCAAATGAAAATGGCGATTTTTTCTGCTGATGCCGGCTTCATCGGTACTGTCCTCGCTATTTTTTATCTCTGGGAAGACGAAAAAGTGCGGGATATTTTTGCTTCCCTCAGGCTTGGTGTCGGAGCTATCCTTCCCATTTTGGGATTCGCCGCGCTTCTGCTGGCTTTTTGGTATATCCGAAAAGATGAAAAGCTCGTGCGTTCTGCTGACCGTTTGCGCTAGATACTGACGAAAGACCCATCTTTCACAAACAATAGAGCGGTACCAAATCACTTCGGTACCGCTCTATTATGTTGAAAAGATCTTCCTGTTCACATGCACGCACCTGAGATCAGGAAAAATCCAGGTGCTTCAGGCCGGTAAAAGTTAATCCGGTTTTTTCTTTGCCGAATAGTTTACTTTTAATTGGCTGGATTTCCTGAGCTGTGTTTTCACATCCTGCACGATACCCATGGTCACATCGCCATCCACACGGAGGGAAGAGGTGATTTTGGGGCGCTGTGGTTCAGGAACTTTCACCTTGAAGCGCTCGAGAAAGAGCGGGATTTCGTTGATTTCGGCAAATTTATCTCCTAATTGCATCCTTGGTTTAGTACCATAAACAGCCTGATAGCGTTCAATCGGGCGGCCAATGTAGATGTAGTTGACCAAAGATTTTTCCTCAAGTTTTGTCAATTCGGTCGCGAAAGGCGTAGAAATTTTCAGCTTAAGTTCAGAATCGCGAAGCTTAGTGACTACCATGAAGAAGAACAGGAGCATAAACACGATGTCGGGCAACGAGGCCGTGCTGATCGCGGGAAGGCTTTTTCCCCGTTTTTTAGCAAACTTTGACATAGTTCCTCTTTGTTTTTTTCACCATGTTTAGGCGGTAGGGCTTGCCCTGATACCGGTAAACCTGGCGAAAGCGATAAAAGCGTATTACGCCCTTTAATTATTTTTCTTCACCGAAGGCAGTCGGTTCTGCTTCAGAAAGTACCATAGGGATTTCCTCTTTGATCTTCTTTTTCCAGGCGATTGGGAGGTCTTCACTATAGGGCCTTCCATAGTTTCTACGCGACATTTCGTCCCAAAGTTCATTATACGCACCTTTCAGTTCATTGTAAACGGCAAGGTAGGTTTTGTAATTGGTGCCCCGGTCGTTTTTGAGCATGATAAGGGCTTTGCTTGCCCGTTCGGCATAGTCGTCGCGCTGCGTCGGATTTGAGATGAATTCCTTGGCGTTCATCCGCAATTCATCAATACGCATTGGCTGACCCCTCACGAGGAGTTCATTTTGAGCATTGACGAGTACAGAGTAAACGTTCCGGGTTTTCAACTTGGTAATATCCGGCTCTTCTTCAGACCACGGCGGCAACTTGACAGTAATCCCTTTATCTTCCACGATGGTCGTAGTGACCAGGAAGAATATGAGCAAAAGGAAAGCAATATCGGCCATCGAGCCTGCATTGATTTCATTGCTCATTCTGTCTCTAGGTGATTTTTTAGCCATAGTTACTACATTATTTAAAGAAGTTACGGACTTCGGCGAGGATGAAAGTACCAAAAGCAGCGATAGAAATGATAATAGATGCGGTAACACCGGCACTGATGAACTTTAGCTCATTAGGGGAAATACCACCGACCTTGTCTACAGCCTTGGCGATCTCGCCTGTAGCTTCACCACTGGCCATCATGTAAGCAACGACAAAGATAAGTGCCAATGCACCGAAGCCAATCAGGCCTTTATAAGATTTCTTAAAGTTGCTGAAGATTTGGTAGATACCGAATCCAATCATTGCCAGCGTAGTGGCGACGATGAGGAAGATAGAGGCATTGAGGCCGAAATTAAAGATATTGCTTTTGATCTGTTCTTCTTTAGAGAGACCACTGAATTCTTCTATTTTGAAGTTTACGATCAGCAGGAATATAACAATAATCAGCGTTCCAATCCCAAAGGCCAGGCGCTGGCCATTTGAAGCAAGAAATTTATACATAGTAGTAGTTTCTTATTGTTTGAATACATTGTTGTCCAGCATTATATCTACCATCGCGATAGAGGCATCCTCCATCTTATTGACGATCGCGTCAATCTTGCTCACGATATAGTTGTAGAAAATCTGGAGGATGATTGCGGTAATCAAACCGAATACCGTAGTCAAAAGTGCTACTTTGATACCGCCGGCAACAACCGTTGGTGACAAATCGCCCACTGCTTCGATTCGGTCGAAGGCCTGAACCATACCGATAACCGTTCCAAGGAACCCGAGCATCGGTGCGAGGGCAATGAACAAAGAAATCCAGACCAGGCCGCGCTCGAGGAGACCCATCTGTACGCCACCGTAGGCAACAATGGATTTTTCGACTGCATCGGGACCTTTACCTGCATTCTTCAAGCCTTCGTACAGAATGCTTGCGGTTGGCCCGGGGGTGGACTTACAAACTTCCATCGCACCTTGCATATCGTTGGACTTCAGGCGCTCGTCAATACGGGAGAGGAGTTTGTCTGTGTTGGTAGAGGCAATGTTCAAAGTGATGATACGCTCGATTGCGAAAGCCAACCCGAGTACCAGGGTGATCAGAATCGAGGTCATGAACTCCCAGCCACCGTCAATGAAGTATTTCTTCAACAACTGATAGCCGGAAATTTGAGGCATCACTACTTCTTCAGTGGCAGGTGCTGCTGCCGGAGCAGCTTCTTCTGCGGGTGCAGCTTCCTCCACCTGTTCGGAGGCCGCAGAATCTGGTGTGGCGGGTGCATCCTGTGCATAAACGGCATTTGCGGAGAAAACGGTCATGCAGATCAGGAAAAGAAAAGCAAGCAAATTACGCATGGTTAACAAGGTTTTTCGAATAATTTTGAACGAAATGGTTTACAAATCTGTGTCTTTCAGGGCGGAGAGGGCGGGATTCGAACCCGCGATACCCTTTTGGGGTATACACGCTTTCCAGGCGAGCCTCTTCAACCACTCGAGCACCTCTCCCTAAAACGACACTTGCCCGGCAAAAATAAAGATTCGCTTTCTTTATCCAAGTCGAAGCGGGACAAAATTTGCAAAAAGATATAAGAATTCAAAATTTTTTCGAATAAGCGTAAGGTAAGCCTGCTTTTTTTGGGAATCTGACTATGTGCCTACTCCAAAACGGTTTGCCTCCGAAGCGCAATGGCCCTCTTGCATTAATGCTGTTATTTGATTTCCGGTCAAGGCCAATCAACATTAAACAACTTTTTTGCAGTTTGGGTAGTCTGCCATCCAATGGCCTCCGGGGTCGTCTCATATAACCTGGCCAGGTGCCCGGCTATATAGGTGATATAGGTGCTCTCATTTCGCTTGCCCCGGAACGGTACCGGGCTTAGATATGGGGCATCGGTTTCCAGCACGAGGCTGGTCAGAGGTACGGTTTTGAGCACCTCGTCCAAACCGGATTTTTTGTACGTCAGTACACCGCCGATCCCGAGCAGGAAGCCCAGGTCCAGAATGCGCGCAGCCTGTTCCGCTGTGCCGGAGAAACAATGGAAAATCCCCCTGAGCTTCGGTCCGGCAACCGGCTGCAACAAGTCGAGGATAATATCCAGTGCTTCCCGGGCATGAATGACGATGGGCAGGTCAAGTTCGACGGCCCAGCGCGCCTGAAGCAGAAAAGCTTCTTCCTGCTGCGTACGGTAGGTTTTATCCCAATAAAGATCAATACCGATTTCGCCAATGGCGTGAAAGTGCCTGCGGTTCAACCAGTCGCGGACGATGGCGAGCTCCTCCCGGTAGTTTTCACCTACCGAACAGGGATGTAGCCCCATCATGGCAAAACATACGCCCGGATAAGCGGCTTCGAGTGCCAGCATCGGCCCGATCGAGGCACTGTCAACATTTGGCAGGAAAACGGCACGGATGCCCGAGGCGACCGCCCGATCCAGGATTTCGGCCCTGTCTCCGTCAAATTCATCAGAATACAAATGTGCGTGGGTGTCTATAAGTTCCATGTTGTTTTGTCCTTACCTTTGAAAAAAATCTTATGGCTGTCGCAAAGAAAAAATATTACGTAGTATGGAAAGGCGCCTCTACCGGGGTTTTTCACTCATGGGCGGAATGCAAAGCACTGGTCACTGGTTTTCCCGGTGCGCGCTACAAAGCATTTCCCACCCTCCGGGAGGCAGAGGCCGCCTTCAGGGCAGGCCCCGGCTCGCTTTCAACAGACGCGCAGGGCAAAAAAAAGTCAGTCAGGGCAGATAGCCCTGCCCCGGCCCGTTTTGACCCCAACGGGATTTGTGTGGATGCGGCTTGTAGCGGCAACCCCGGCCCAATGGAATACCAGGGTATGTGGATACGGGACAAAGCTCTTCTGTTCCATAAACAATTCCCGATGGGCACCAATAACATCGGGGAATTCCTTGCCATCGTCCACGCGCTCGCCTACCTCAAACAACGCGGGGCTTCAGAAATCCCCATATACTCCGACTCTGCCATCGCACTGAAGTGGGTAGCAGCAAAAAAATGCAAAACCCAACTCCAGGAAAGCCCTGAGACAGTAGAGTTGCTCGACCTGGTACAAAGGGCCGAGGATTGGCTGGCCGGTAATACCTACCGCAACCCCGTGTTGAAGTGGGAGACCGCCCGCTGGGGCGAAATACCCGCAGATTTTGGGAGAAAATAGACGCGTCGCAACAATTCCGGCAGCTCAGGCAAATTTCATCCGGTACTCTGCCTTGACCTTTCCCTTGCGGATGTTTTCCAGCCGGGTACGGATCATCGTCTTTTTGACAGGGCTAAGATGTTCAATGAAAAGGATGCCTTCGATATGGTCGTATTCGTGCTGGATTACCCTCGCGGTAATCCCGGAATAAACTTCCTCCTGTTCGTTGAAGGACTCGTCGAGGTACCTGATGCGCAACTGAGCAGGCCTGCTCACTTCCCCGCGAATGTCGGGGATACTCAGGCAACCCTCTTCATACACCCAGGTATCCCCCCATTGTTCGAGGATTTGCGCGTTGATGAACACTTTTTTGATCGGCTGGCCCACCTGCTTGCCTTTCTCCTCCATCTGGCAGGTGTCCACCATGAACATACGAATGGATTTGCCTACCTGCGGGGCAGCAAGGCCGACCCCATCGGCATAATACAGGGTTTCCCACATATCCCCGATCAACTGGTCGAGGCCAGGGTAGTCCGGTGTGATATCTGCCGCTTTTTGACGGAGCACCGGTTGACCAAAAGCAAAAATAGAGAGCTTCATTATCGTTACTTCTTTTAGCGGAAATGTTCGAGATAGTCCTGTAGGATCAGCACTGCACTCACCTTATCTACCAACCCTTTATCACGTCGTTTTTTTCTGGAAGGTACAGCCTGCAGGATAATTTTTTTCGCCTCCTCAGAGGTATATCGCTCGTCGTGCAGGGCAATTTGGATGCCCTGGAACTGAGCCGTGAGTTTCCTGGCAAATTCAGCAACCGCCCCGGCAAGCTGCGCAGGGTTGCCGTCCGGGTATTTTGGGTCCCCAATGACAATTGTTTCCACAGATTCCTGGGAGATATATGCTTTAAGCACGTCTATGACCTGCTCCGTCGGATAAGTACCCACCGGCCCGGCAATGATTTTTAAAGGGTCGGTTACGGCAATGCCCGTCCGTTTGGTTCCAAAATCTATCGCTAAGATCCTCGGCATTTCAATTAATTGTTCGATATCCCTGGAAGATTCCTGTTTTGCCCAGGCATTGGGTAAACAAGTGGCGCAAAGATAAAGTTTCCCATTATTCCGCAAAGGCTACTTTTGAAAGTATAGGCAGATACCACCTTCCCGGACCGTCAAAAGGGAGGACGCACAACCGGCGTCCTCCTTGCGATATAGAACCAATCAGGAAAGGAATGGCGATAATTCTATTCATCGAGCGTATAAAGGTGGTATTTCTCGATGATGCCCACGAGTGTCCTGGAATACCGCTTCTGGTGCCGATAATCCGTTTTCTGCAGCGCCCTGGCCCAGCGTTTGTAGTCTTTGCCATGTTGCAACAACTCGGGGTATTTACGGGCAACCCACAGGCTGTGCGCACGCCAGTTTTCCCAGGCACTGGGATATACCCTGTCCGAGAATGGCCGGCCAAAGTGATTGTTGCCCTCTACAGCAGCAGGGTGTTCCCCCGCCCAGCTTTCGCTGATGGCCTGCGCCATGAGTACACTCGCCGGAATCCCAAATTTCTGCGATTCCAGTTTTGAAATTTTATAAAAACGCCGGATGTACGCCCGTACTTTCGTGTCTTCGAGCTGGCGGACAGATGCATTGCGGAAATAAGCCCCGTCTTCCGCCTGTCGTGATACCTGATGCACCATCCCAAGTTCCTCGCCCACACCTTGCGAGGACGAAAAAAGCCCCCCAATCAGGCTGACTGCACCGTCTTTCCCCAATACGTAAAAGAACGCAAGGACGAGTACAGAGAGACGAACCCAGGTCTTTTGCTGGAACCTCACAAGCTGGAGCTGCCGGAAAAAGAAGTGGTACCTTATGGCAATCCATATCTGCTGAAGGCCCAGTAAAAACCTCCTGCCCGCTTTGATCAGGGAAAACCCCTCAGGATCCCGGATAGGCCGGGACAGCGATCCAGATCCGCCCCCCTGGCGCCCTGTCGGGCCGTTACCTTCGGCCCGGTGATAGCTGTGTGTCTTCATAGTATCGTTTTTAAATTGCCTGTGATGATATTTTAACAAAGACCCCCGATTCTTTGACAGCAGGTAGTCAGCCTGTTTACTTTGTTAGCCTTTGAACAAGACAAATATAAAACAAATAATTTTATTAAAAAACAAAAAAACAAAATTTGTTTTAATTTTTTGTTGAAATGCTTGGAAAGGACCAGTAAATGCCTCCTGGTGCTACCTGGCCGGGGATGCTCAGACACGTTGCGACGGGGCCAGCGCAGTGAGAAAATAACGCTGTTTTTGGTACGAGGCTACCCCTCGGGTCTTTCCAGGGCAAAAAACGCAGATCGTTGTTTTGTTCTGCTGCTGCAGGGGCAAATGGCTTTTGAGCCAGCCCCGGCAAGTCTGATCTGATATATATGGTGACTTTGTGGGTAGAATTTTGTTTTGGCACGGGTATTTGGTCAACTGTTTGAGTTTTTTAGGGTTTATTAGACTTGTCGTGCGGTCAGATGTAGTGGATAAAATGAGCTGTTTTGGCCGCTGCCCCGGCCCATCGCATTAAGCCTGTTAAAATCCATAATGGTCCCATCGCAATGAGTTTAATATCTAGTGATCAAAATGCATGAACAAGCTTCAATTTGAAACGAGTCCTTACTTACTGCAACATGCGCACAATCCGGTACATTGGTACGCCTGGAAACCGGAAGCCTTTGAACGTGCGCGGGCAGAAGGTAAGCCGGTATTGGTCAGTATCGGTTACTCCACCTGCCATTGGTGCCACGTGATGGAGCGCGAAAGCTTCGAAGATCCCGCCGTAGCGGGCTTCATGAACAAGCATTTCATCAATATCAAGGTGGACCGGGAGGAGCGCCCCGATGTTGATCAGATTTATATGGATGCCTGCCAGGCGATCAACGGCTCCGGGGGATGGCCACTCAACTGTTTCCTGCTGCCCGATGGGAGGCCTTTTTTCGCAGGGACCTACTATCCGCCGAGGCCTGCCTTTAACCGTCCTTCCTGGATACAGTTGCTACAGAAAATCGTCGAGGTCTTCTCCGGAGAGCCCGCCCTCGCAGTCCAACAGGCCGAGCGCCTGACCGCAGCGATCTCAGGATCGGAGGGTGCATTGCTTGCACCACCAGTGCAGCATAGCCCTGAGGATGGATTGCACCAGGTTTTACTTTATAATATTTTTCACGGGCTGGAAAAGACCTTCGATAAGACCGCCGGTGGCTTCGGAGGGGCACCTAAATTTCCCGGTGCGATGGCCCTGAGCTTTCTCCTGGAATACCACTTTCTTACGGGAAACAGGCAAGCGCTTGAACATGTTGTTTTTTCCCTGAAAAAAATGATACAGGGGGGTATTTACGACCAGCTCGGCGGTGGCTTTGCCCGTTATGCCACGGACAGTGCCTGGTTGGTGCCCCATTTTGAAAAAATGCTCTATGATAATGCGTTGCTTATAGGGCTGCTTTCCGACCTTTACCGATATACAAAAGACCCCTTCTGCGCAGAAACGATTGTCGAGACGCTCGCTTTTGTGCAGCGGGAGATGACCGGCCCGGAGGGAGGGTTCTATGCGGCGCTGGATGCCGATTCGGAAGGGCAGGAAGGGAAATTTTACGTTTGGACCCGGGATGAGCTTCAGGAAGCACTCGGTGCCGAATCCGACTTCTTTTGCGATTATTATGCCGCAACAGAGGAGGGCAACTGGGAGGGCGTAAATATCCTCTGGCGCCCACGCCCGCTTTCCGAATATGCAGAGGCCCTCGGCCTGCCTGCCGATACTGTTTACCAACGTCTGCAAGCTGCCCGGCAGATACTCTTCACACGACGGGCTAAGCGGGTGCGCCCTGGATTGGATACAAAATTCTTGCTGGACTGGAACGCGATGATGTGTTCCGCGTATGCCCGTGCCTTTCTGGCACTAGGCGATCCCCGTTACCGCGATGCGGCGGAGCGCAATATTAACTTCCTGCTGGACCGCTTTCAGAAACCGGATGGCAATGGGCTTTATCACACCTATTCCGCAACCTCCGATGGCGGTAGGGCGCAATATGACGCTTTCCTCGACGATTATGCCAATCTGATAGAGGCCCTGCTCGAAGTCTATTCCATTACGTTTAACCCGTTTTACCTTAAACAGGCAAACGCATTTTTAAAGTACGTTTTGCAAAATTTTTATGATAACGAGGCAAAATTGTTTTATTTTACGTCTGCAGCACATTCCGACCTGGTCGTCCGCAAAAAAGAACTGATTGATAACGCCACCCCCTCCGGCAACGGGACGATGGCGCTCAACCTACTTCGTCTAAGTACGTTGTTCGGAGAAATGGAACACCGGCAGATTGCGCTGGAAATGCTTGCACGTGTCAAAGACAGCATGGAGCGCTATCCCGGCTCCTTCACAAAATGGGCCTGTGCTGCCTGCCGTGCAGTACACCCCTCGTTCGAAGTGGCCGTAACCGGCCCGGAAGCCGGGGTTTTTGCTGCCCGGATACTACAAAATTACCTGCCAAATGCCGAGGTTATGGCTGCGGAAAAGCCCGTTTCGGGTTTCCGCTTGCTCGAAGGCAGGGAAAGCAGGGAAAAGACACTTATATATATATGTCGCCATTTTTCCTGCAGGATGCCCGAGGAGCAGGTCGAATCTGCCCTCAGGCAATTACTGCCCTCCTGGTTGGCGGCTATTGACGATGCCCCGCCGGGCCAAATTATCTGACATGCGCAATAATCTGTTGTTTAGGCTCCGTCGTTTTTTTACAGCTACAATATGGCTATCGAGGCATTGGGCTAACCACCCGCCCACCCACCGAATAGGGAAAGGGGTGCTGGCCGCTGTTATACTTTGCAGGGCCTTGTTTACCCTCCATGCGCAACAAGCCCCCCAGTCCAGCCTTGCAATGTTCAACCCTTTCCAATGGAGTCCCGCTTACGCCGGATTGCGCGGCAATACGGGTGCTAATCTGGGTGCCCGCCTTCAGTGGACCGGACTGGAAGGAGGCCCTTCTACGCAAACTGCCAATTTTCAGGCACCTTTCGAAATACTTCGCGGAGGCCTCGGGCTGAAACTCTCCAACGACGCACTGGGTGCCGCAAATAGCCAGCGCGCAGTACTCGCCTACAGCTACCACCTGCCACTGGGGGAAGGAATGCTGGGCCTGGGCATCGGAGCAGGGGCCATACAACAGGTACTGGACGGGACAAGCCTGAGGACACCCGAGGGGTTCTATCAGGGAAATATCACCGACCATCGCGATAACCTTCTTTCGGCAGGGCGGATGCAGGGCATGGCACCTGTCTTCGAAGCAGGGGCCTATTTTCAAAACCGTTGGATCGAAGTGGGGCTCTGTGCCACCAACCTGAACCGCCCAGGGGTGGATATGGGCAATTTTACGACAACTCAGATCCCGGCCCTTTTTTTTAATACGTCCCTAAACTTCGACCTTTCGCCAGCCTTCAGTCTCAGCCCTTCACTATGGGTACGCAGCGACGGCATGCAAACACAAACGGATTTTTCGCTAATGTTCCGATATAAAGATAATATCTCGGCAGGCGCTTCGTTAAGGGGTTATGACGCAGAAAGCCTCGATGCCGCCTCCTTCATCACCAGCTTTCAGCTCAGCGAAAAACTAAGGCTCGCTTACGCCTACGATCTGTCGCTCTCGCCGTTACGGCAGGTGAACAACGGCAGCCACGAACTGCTGCTGATGTATGCGCTGCCCAAAATATTCGGACGGCTCAGATTGCCGCCGGTTATTTATAACCCCAGAAATTTATAGTCAACGCCACCTGTGCAGAGATATTAACAAACTTTGTAAAGATTTGTGATAATAAGTTTTGATACACCGTCGTTAGCAATTTGCCTGATTGATCAAATATTCACGGCTTTTTCGCAATTTCGCATCTTTGCTTTTTTAAATTTTCGAAACCATCTATATTTACGGCGCTTTTTAAAAGCCCGGATTAAATCTGAAGGAAAACTCAGAAGTAAACATGAAAAACGCTCTTAAGTCCTCGCTATTCGTTTTGCTTTTCTCCCTGTATTCCTGCGGCAGCCAGGAAGGTGGCGAGCTCACCGGCGCTCTGGACAGGCCCTCATGGTCCCCGATTAATCCCTACGGGATGGTTTATGTGCCCTCCGGAACGCTGATGGTAGGCCCCAGCGATCAGGATGTCAACAGTACCTACGTCCAACGTCCTAAACAAATTTCCATCCAGGGCTTCTACATGGACGAAACGGAAATTACCAACAATGAATACCGGCAGTTCGTAGAATGGGTCAGGGATTCTATCGCCCGCAAGCTAACTGGCCTGGTAGAACAAGATGAAGATGGTAATGAGGTCATAGACTGGCGGTCCAAGATTGATTGGGAAGCCGAAGAACTTGATGAAATGTACCTCGCTGAGGGCGACTTCTTCCTCGGGAAAAAGCTTATCGACGTAGGCAAATTCAATTATGAATACGAATGGTTCAACTGGGAGAAGGCCGCGCTCGCACCGCGCCGGAATTCCATGGATAAAAACCAGGCGAAAATCAAGGATTTTACAGAAAAGGAGACCGTGAATATCTATCCCGATACCCTGGTCTGGATCCGCAATTTCGCCTATTCCTACAATGAACCAATGGCCCGGCAGTATTTTTCGCACCCTGCCTATGACGATTATCCCGTCGTTGGGGTAAACTGGGCAATGGCCAAGGCATTTACCCACTGGCGTACTCAGTTGTACCTCTCCTCTCTGGCCGGGAGCAAAGCCGCGGTCAATTCCGAAGACTTCCGCCTCCCTTCCGAACATGAATGGGAATATGCTGCCCGCGGCGGCCACGAACTTGCCCCCTTCCCCTGGGGCGGTCCGTATATCCGCAATGCGAAAGGTTGCCTCCTGGCCAATTTCAAGCCCGGTCGTGGGGATTATCCCGAAGATGGCGGCTTCTATACGGTTAAAGCAGACGCCTACTTCCCGAACGACTACGGTCTCTACAACATGGCCGGTAACGTGTCCGAGTGGACGAACAGCGCATTCCACGAAAATTTCTATTCTTTTATGAGCGATCTCAATCCCAACTATACCTACAATGCGGATGATGAAGAGAATATAGCAAATAAACGCAAAGTCGTCCGCGGTGGGTCATGGAAAGATATCCATTACTTCCTCCAGACTGGTACCCGCGATTGGGAATATCAGGATACGACTAAAGCCTATATCGGCTTCCGCTGTGTACTGACATTCCTCGGCAGATCCATTAATGACTTCTAAAAATTGGTTCCGAAAAAAAAATTAAGGATATTGTGCCCCCGGCGCAATATCCTTTTGCATAAATCGTTCACTCATCCGTCAAATCCTTTTCGCTAATCCTTTAAAATACCGTATAAAATGGCAAATGTTCTAAAGTCTGCAGGTTTCAAGTATTTCAAAAACCTACTTATTGGTGTTGGGGCTTCGGTCGTCCTCCTGGGGGCGCTCTTCAAGATACAATCCTGGCCACTGGCAGATGAAATGCTGACTGGTGGTATGATTACTGAAGCAATCCTGTTCCTCTTCCTCGGGGTAATCGGTCCGGAAAAAGACTATTACTGGGAAAAATTGTATCCAGGCCTCGATAAGTACAACATTCCGATCGAACCGATTACCGCATCCCCCGTCGGTATTGCTGAAACTGGCAAGACACAGGTGCCGCCTTTGAATGGCGAAGTGGTGGAACAACAACTCGGCGGTATGCTCTCCGAGCTCCAGGTCATGTCGAAAAGTCTTTCCTCACTCAAGGCCCTGCAGGAAGTGGACTTTTCCGGTACTAAAGACCAGTTGAAGGCGATGACCAACTTCTATTCAAAACTCAATGAGGCGATGGCAGACTTGCAGGACTCCGTAGAAGAAACAAAAGTCTATAAAGACCACCTCAGCGAGCTGAACAAGAATATCGGCCGCCTCAACAATAGCTATGCTACCCTCAACAACGTCTATGGCAGCGTAATCACGGCAATGGCCAGCGTAGGCAAGCAGTCCTGATTTTCTTCAGAACCCTTTGCCCCGGTTGCCCATCGCAACTATGCAACCAGGCCCCAGGTCTTGATGCCTGATAACAATATCTGGCGTTAGTTGACGTCTCGTACACCTATATGTAGTTGCCCAAATTATTTTAAAACGAAAAATTCCGGACTATGTCTATTCCAAAGGAGCCCCGGCAGTTGATGATCAACCTGATGTATCTGGTGTTGACCGCAATGCTGGCCCTCAATGTTTCTGCTAAAATTATCAATGCCTTCTTTGTCATTGACCGAGGTATCAAGAATAGCAACGAAATCTTCGATAAGTCGAACGAATTCGCTATGTCCTCGCTTGCAAAAAGTGTGGAACAAGATGCCGAGCGATACCAGCCACTGCTTAAAGCTGCACAGGAAACTAAGCTTATGGCAACACAATTCAACGACTATGTGGAATCCCTCCGCGCCGCTATGGTGGATGAAACCGGGGGATATTACACTGCCGAAGAGGACGAAGAGCACGCCGGCCAGCCCAAGGGTATGAAGAACAAGGACGTGACCACCCGCTACCTGGTCAACAATGGCAAGGGTGAGGAACTGGAAAAACGCATCAACGAAACCAGGGAAAAACTGGTGACCCTCATGCGTTCGCTGATCGGTACACCGGGTACGGCAATTACAGCAGAGACAGTGGCCGAGCTGGAAAGAAGTATCTCCCTCAAGGTGGACGAAGCATGGAAAAAGGACAAGGCGGCATTAAAGAAGAATAAAAACATTGACTGGGCATCCACCTTCAACCAAATGCCCCTGGCTTCTGTGTTTCCGCTCCTGACCAAGATCCAAAACGATATGAAGAGCTCTGAGGCCGCTATCCTCAACTATCTGGTCGGTCAGGTTGGCGCCACAACGTTCAAAGTG
The DNA here is from genome assembly GCA_040382095.1 of Lewinellaceae bacterium. GTDB lineage: Bacteria > Bacteroidota > Bacteroidia > Chitinophagales > Saprospiraceae > JADJPL01. The sequence continues at coordinate 30,580 of JBEIGB010000002.1, read as the reverse complement.
GATCAGTTTATCCCGATTTCTTCTGCGAAAAAGAGTTATATTATCTCCGGGGAAAATTATGAGGCCGAAATCTCCGTAGGCGCAAGCTCCAAGTCTATCACCGACAACGTCGTGATCAGCGTGGATGGCCGGCCACTGAAGGTAGAAGATGGGGTAGCAAAATTCACTGCGGGTTCCTCCAATACCGGCGTGCGGAGCTATAAAGTAGATGTCACCCTCACCAACCCGACGACCAAAAAACGGGAAACGTACTCCAAAGTGTTCGAATACGAAGTGGGCCGCCGCAGCGTGACGGTCTCGGCAGATAAGATGAACGTCTTCTATATCGGCGTGGATAACCCAATATCGGTAGCTGCCGCAGGGGTCTCTACAAACACGCTGAAGGTGTCGGGCAACGGAGGCGGGATTTCGCTGCAGCCCAATGGACTCGGGAAATACATTGTATCCGCCAAAGTTCCAACGAACGACGCAGAGATTATTGTCAGCGGGGAAGGCTTACCCCCGACAACCTTCAAATTCAGGGTTAAGCGCATTCCGGATCCGGTTGCTAAACTGGGGGTTTCCACCGGTGGGGACATCGGCAACGGGGAGTTTAAAGCCCAGGCAGGGCTGGTGGCGCTTCTCGAGAATTTCGACTTTGATGCCCGTTGCAGTATTCAGGGCTTTACCCTGATCTATGCGGCGCCCCGGCAGGATCCAATCGAAATTACTAATCCGAGCGGCGCGTTTGGCGCAGAATCCCGGACAGCCATCAACAAGGCAAAGCCCGGTGACCGCTACTACTTCGATAATGTGCGGGCAAAATGTCCCGGTGACGAAGGTACCCGGAAAATCAACTCCCTCGCATTCAAAATCAGATAGTGCCCGAACGCCCGGAAATATCGGGTATGATTTGGTTAAATTATCCCCGATAACGATGGTGTAAAATACTTTCGAACGGGAATTGCCGTTCTTATGGTTATAAAACATAATATCCGATGAAATTCGCATTAAAATCCCTTGTACTTATCCTGGCCACGGCCGGTATGCCTTACCTTGCAGGGGCGCAGTCCCTGCCCGGGAATATTATGACTACGGAGTCCGGAAGGCAATTGCGCCCGGCACCGCTGGATGATATCACGGAAACGACCACAATCAACAGACGTATCCTGGCTTATGATACGCCCCGGGAAGCAGATGTATTCTGGAAAAGACGGGTATGGCGGGTCATTGATATCCGCGAGAAGGTTAACCAGCCTTTCGGCTATGAGAAGCGTCCCCTGATTCAGGTGCTGCTGGATGCCATCACAAAAGGGGTGGAAGACCCCAACAGCCCCCTGCCGCCCTTGCGCGCGTTCTCCGATGAGGACTTCAAATTAGAACTGGATACAGCTACGCTGAGCTCCAAGCTTTACAGAGTGGATACTGTGCCCGTCACCGACCCGGAGACCTACGAGGTTAAAATGCAGATCGTCAAAAATGATTTCGATCCAAAAGACGTCCAGCGCTTCCGGATAAAGGAAATCTATTACTTCGACAAGGAAGCTTCGGTAATGAAAGTGCGTATCCTGGGCATCGCCCCGGTCAGACAGGTCAGCGCATCCAGCGGGGAAAAAATCGGCGAGGCCCCGCTCTTCTGGATTTATTTCCCCGAGGCACGGGAGTATCTTGCCCGCGAGCGGGTGTTCAACGAAGGTAATGATGCGAGTCCGCTCTCCTGGGAAGATATCTTCGAAAACCGCTATTTCTCGAGCTATATCTACAAAGCATCCAATGTGAAGGACAACCGCCTGGAGGACTTCTTCCCCAACAGCCGTCGCGACTTGCTGATGGAGGCCGAGAAAATCAAAAACGAGATTTTCAACTTCGAGCAGGACCTCTGGACGTATTAAATCTATTGATCCAAAAAGTTTTCGGCCTGTAATAGGGTTGTGTAAAAAGTATTCTGTCGCCTTCGGCGGCAGAATACTTTTTTTTTAACGCTGATTTTGTTCACTTTGCGAAGCAAAATGAACAAAATCAGCGTTAAAAATATTCTGGGGTTATGCAAAAAGCCCTGGCTTTTCATCTGGCGGCTTGCGCTGCCAACCATAATTTTAAACGGACATCGTTTTACCTCACTTTGCGAAGCAAAATGAGGTAAAACGATGTCCGTTTATAAAATTTGCTTAGAGTGCCGTTTTCATTGATTTTCGAAGCAAAGTCAATGAAAACGGCACTCTAAGAAATATCCTTTCGCGGCGCAAGCAGCCAAAGGGAAGGCCGGGTGCATTTTACACAACCTTACCGGGGTGTCAATGCATCATATAGTCCCAGGCCGTTTCATAAGCGCCATACTGCTCGCAGTACTCCATGAACGCCACATAAAAAGGGGAGCGGCAGATCGTCGCGCTGTCCCCGATAACGACGAGTTGTTTTCTTGCGCGGGTCATCGCGACATTCATGCGGCGGTAATCCTGAAGGAAACCGATATCCCCTTTGGCATTGGAACGCACCAGGGAAATATAGACGACGTCCTTCTCCTGTCCCTGGAAGCCATCAATCGTATTTACTTCGATCGGGAGAGGTTTGAGGAGGGGGTCTGCGGATAGCTGTGACTGGATGTAAGTGGCTTGTTCGCGATAAGGGGAAATGATCGCGACGGAGGGATAGTCTTTTTCCAGAAAGGCGTCGGCATACAGATAGAGGTGTTCGCAGAGAATACGGTATTCGTCTGGGTTGTATCGGCTCTGGAAAACGGGGTTGAGCTGCTCTTCGAACCCGCAGCCTGCCGTATCAATAAACAGCAGGGGGCGTTTGTCCCCTGCATGGAGACAGTGTTGTGCTACATCCGGTGCAGCTTCCAGCCGGTTGTTGTAAAAGTAGTGGTTGGAAAAGCCCATAATAGCCTGGTGCATACGGTACTGGATATTCAGGAGGGCCGCTTCCGGGAAGTGCTGCAGGCTTTTTTCCATTTGTGTGACGGCGAACCCCCTGCGCATGGCTTCCAGCGATTTTACGGTGGGGGGCAACTGATGTGGGTCGCCGGTGAGGATGACACGGGATGCTTTGGTGATGGGGATCCAGGTAGCAGGTTCCAGCGCCTGTGCCGCTTCGTCAATTACAACGGTACGGAATTTGCGCCTCTCCAGGACAGGGTGGGCTGCGCCTACCAAAGTACAGGTAATCACCTGGGCGCTATCGAGAATTTGTTCGATTAGCCGTTCCTCCAGTTGATTCGCCCAGGCGGATAGTTCCCGTGCTTCATCGAAAAGGTTTTGTTTCTCTATCCGCTCATCGGCCCCAAAGTGCCGGCGATAGCGCTTTGCCTGGCGCCGGAGCTCTGCTGCCCGGATCTTAACTTTACGGATATTCCTGCTTTCCGGGTGGTTGGCAACGATCGCGTCGAGGGTGTGCTGGAGCAGGGTTTCGTCCACTCGTGAAATATTTCCGATACGCACGACCGCCAGGCGCTCTTCCGCAAGGCGTTCGGTAAGTAAATCTACCGCAGTATTGCTCGGTGCGGTGACCAGGACGGTTTGCTCGGTCTGGCACAACAAGCGGACAGCCTGGACAAGGGTGGTCGTTTTGCCGGTACCGGGAGGGCCATGTACCAGAGCCAGATCCTGGGCGGATAAGATGTGCCGTACCGCATCCTTTTGCGAATCGTTCAGTATTTGGATATCGGGAATGGCAGGGGTTTGATAGAACGAAGGGGGTTTTTGCCCCAGGAATACCGCCCGTAGCTCCGCCAGTCGTCCTTTTTTTGCGGTAATTACATGGTTAAGGGCCTTTTCCATTTCCAGATAGGTCCGCTCGTCGAAGGCAATTTGTACGGCGATCTGGCCCTGGTCGAGCCAATCGGGAAAATCCCGGGCATTGAGGATAATCTTCATGCGGTCCTTATCCACAAAATAAACCACTCCGCTGCGCTCCGGATGCTGTACTTCGGGGGCCATAGAAAAAAGACTGACGGTTTTCCCGGAACGAAAATGGTGTGCTTCCCCTTGCAGGGTCGTCCGCTCGACCAGTACGAATGCCCGCTCGCCGATTGCATAGCCTTTTTGCAGGATATTTAGCGGGAACCAGGCATAACCCTCTTTTCGCCTGGCCACCAGCGGCATGCGCTCCATTTTTATCTTGTACTGTTCAAAATCTTCTGCTTTCTCCAGTTTCAGGAGCTCCTGCAGTTCGAGCAACGCGTGGAATTCGCCCATGGCTTGTCTTAAAATAGCACCGGGTTATTTAAAAAGTTTTTTCCACCTTCGGCGGCTGGATAAAATTTTGGGGTTGTATAAAAAGTGGGGTTGTCTAACAAGTCCTGGGGTTGTGTAAAAAGCCTCCGGCACGTCCTTTGTCCTTTGGCGACTGACCCTGCCAAATAATATTTTGAGCGAACACTATTTTCACTGATTTTACGAAGTAAAATCAGTGAAAATAGTGTTCGCTCAAAACTTTCTTTCGCCGCTGTAGGCGGCGCAATACGTTTTACACAACCTCAAATATTTTCTTGAAACGCCGATTTCATTGATTTTACGAAGCAAAATCAATGAAATCGGCGTTTCAAGAAATTTTATTCTGTCGCCGAGGGCGGCAGCGTTACTTAGGAGACAACTGCATAAAGTTCCACTCAATCTTAATGTTCTCATAACCCTAAATACAGGGAATAGTTGCATACCCATATTGCACTACATTCAAAAACCCCATCCAATCGTCATATTGACGAGCATTTCCTTTTACGGTGACGAAAATCATAGGTACAAAATCATTCCCTTAATAAGTTTACCCTTTGAAACGAGTCTCTATTCAAAAGGAATAAAATAAGTGCCTATGCATTCCCCGGCATCCGATTTGACCAGGCCGACAGATTTATTTGATCACAGTGAGAGTACTGGTGCCATCCGGTCGAAGGTACCGGTGTATAAAGACCTGCTCCCGCCCTGCAACCGTTCCTGCCCGGCAGGGGAAAATATCCAGGCGTGGCTGGCGGATGCACAAAGTGGCAATTTTTATGCGGCATTCCAAAAGCTAATGGAAGACAACCCTTTTCCTGCAATCAGCGGCAGGCTGTGCGTTCATCCCTGTGAGACCGGGTGCAACCGAACCCATATTGATGAGACGGTGAATATCCACGCTACAGAACGATTTATTGGGGATAAGGCGATCGAAGCCTGCTGGCAGGTAAACTATCAGGCCGTTGCGAGCGGGCGGCGGGTGCTGGTCGTAGGGGCAGGGCCCGCCGGACTTTCTGCGGCCTATCATTTGACCCGCATGGGGCATTCGGTTGATGTCTATGAGGCGCAACAAAACGCCGGAGGCCTCCTCTACTATGGCATCCCTGCTTACCGCCTCCCGCCCGAAGTCAGGGATGCCGAGATCGGGCGACTGAAAACAATGGGGATTGCTTTCCATTTCGGCAGAAAGGTAGAGGATATCCTTGCGGAAAAGGCGAAAGGGGGGTTCGATGCAGTTTTTCTGGGGATTGGTGCACAGGCCATTAAAAAAGAGGCGATTACATTGCACGAGCCAGTGCCTGTGCTGGATGCTTTCAAAGTGCTTTACGCCATTGCAGGGGGACAACCCCTGCCCTTAGGAGAAAAGGTGATCATCTACGGGGGCGGCAAGCTGGCCCTCTACCTTTCCAGGGTAGTGCGTCGTCTGGGGATAATGTCTTTAGTGTTGTATAGCGGGGATAAAAAACTGATGCCTGCTTACGACTTTGAAGCGGACGATGCGATTGCGGAGGGTATCGAAGTCCAGCTGCTGCGCAGTATCCGCAGGATAGAAGGTAATCGGTTTATAGTGGAGGCCATGCAACTGGATAAAGGGAGGATCACGGGAACGGGGGTTTATGAAACCCTGGAGGCAGATGCGCTGATCCTCGCCACTGGTCAGGAATCGGATACGGCCTTTCTGCAGAACCTGTCCGGGATATCGCTTAAAGACGATGGTACCGTTCAGGTTGACGAAGGCAGGAGGACAGGCTTCCCCGGGGTTTTTGCAGGCGGTGACATGATCGGGGGCGAACGCGGTACGGTCATTGCGATAGGCCATGGCAGGAAAGCGGCAAAGTATATAGATGCCTTCCTGAAGGGGAGGGATTATGAAAAGCCGGAGCAGCATGGGACGGCATTTTTCCGAAAAATGCACCTTTGGTATAAAACCGATGCACCGCAGCAGGCACAGGATAAATTGCCCCCACGTATTGCAGTCAAAGGCTTTGAAGAAGTGGTCGCGGGGCTTTCGGAAAAAGAGGCGCGGTATGAGGCTATGCGCTGCCTGAGTTGTGGTAATTGCTTTGAATGTGACGGTTGCTACGGAGCCTGTCCCGAGGATGCGATCATTAAGCTTGGGCCGGGCAAACGCTATAAATTTGATTATGACGCATGTACAGGGTGCGGCGTCTGTTTTGAACAATGCCCATGTTATGCGATCGAAATGGTGCAGCAAGCCTGATTGTCCGGGGATTCTTTTTTAAAAGCGCAATGATGTCAGAAATGCAACAAGTAAAAATCGCGATGATTGATGGCAACGAGGCCACCGCCTACACAGCATATCGCGTCAACGAAGTCTGTGCAATTTATCCGATTACGCCGTCTTCGAATATGGCCGAGTTTGCCGATGAATGGGCAGCGCGCGGTATCCGGAATATTTGGGGCGCAGTACCCGAGGTGATTGAGATGCAAAGCGAGGGAGGCGCTGCCGGTACTGTCCATGGGGCCCTGCAAACGGGTTCTCTGACGACTACTTTTACGGCATCCCAGGGGCTCATGCTGATGCTGCCGAATATGTTCAAAATCGCCGGCGAACTCACCCCGACAGTCTTTCATATCGCGGCCCGTTCTCTGGCGGCTCAGGGGCTTTCGATCTTCGGCGACCATCAGGATGTAATGGCTGCCCGTTCGACAGGCTTTGCAATGTTGAGTGCGGCAAGTGTGCAGGAAGCCCATGACTTCGCGCTCATCGCCCAGGCGGCCACCTTGCACAGCAAAGTGCCTTTCCTGCATTTTTTTGATGGTTTTCGTACCTCTCATGAGGTAAATAAGGTGATTTTGCTGAGCGACGAACAAATCAGGGAAATTATCCCGGAAACCGAGGTGTTCGGGCATCGGAAAAGGGCAATGAACCCCGACCATCCCTTTATACGGGGTACGGCCCAAAACCCGGATGTGTATTTTCAGGGCCGCGAAACGGTCAACCCTTTTTATCAGGCAACGCCGGATATCGTCGGGGCGGTGATGGAAAAGTTTGCGGCAGTGACAGGTAGGCAATACGGACTTTTCGAATATACCGGTGATCCCGAAGCAGACCGCGTACTGATGATCATGGGGTCTGGTGGGGAAACTGCCGCGGAAACGGCATTGGCACTGAATGCACAGGGGGAAAAGACAGGCGTAATCCAGGTGCGTTTATACCGGCCTTTTTCAACAGACCATTTTATTGCGGCATTGCCTCCAACAGTTCGTTCGGTGGTGGTTCTGGACAGGACCAAAGAACCGGGAGCCGCTGCAGAACCTCTTTTCCAGGACGTGATGTCGGCACTGGTGCTATCCTTGCAAAGCGGGAAAATTGATCAGATGCCAAGGCTTTGCGGAGGGCGATATGGGCTGTCTTCTAAGGAATTTACCCCGGCGATGGTTAAGGCGGTTTTCGATGAGCTCAAAAAGCCACAACCCAAAACGCAGTTTACTATCGGTATCAACGACGATGTTTCCTTTTTGAGCCTGGAGTATGATCCCGCCTATTCCCTTGACGAGTCCAAATGGACACAGGCGATGTTTTTTGGTCTGGGTGCAGATGGCACCGTAGGAGCCAACAAGAACAGCATCAAGATCATTGGTGAAAATACTGCTTTATTTGCGCAGGGGTACTTTGTTTATGACTCGAAGAAATCCGGGGCCCGTACAGTATCCCATCTGCGTTTTGGCCCTCAACCAATCCGGGCGCCCTACCTTTTACACCAGGCCGATTTTATCGCCTGCCATCAGTTCAATTTCGTCCATAAAGTTGAAATGCTCCGGCGTGCCAAACCCGGTGGTACATTTTTACTCAACAGCCCCTATCCCCCGGAGGATGTTTGGGAAAATCTGCCGGCTAATGTTCAGCAGGCCGTCCTGGATAAAAAACTGAGGTTTTTTGTCATTGATGCCACTGCGGTGGCGAGAGAAAACGGTATGGGTACGCGTATCAACACCATTATGCAGACCTGTTTTTTTGCCCTTTCCGGTGTGCTGCCAAAGCACGAGGCGATCGCGCAGATAAAAGGCGCAATAGAAAAAACCTACAAGAAAAAAGGGAAATCAGTAGTAGAAAAGAATTTTCAGGCGGTAGATGCGACGCTTGACCATTTATACGAAGTGAAAGTTCCCGGAAAAGTTACGGCAAAAGGAATCATCGGAGCAGTGGTGCCTCCGGAGGCGCCCCGTTTCGTCCAGGAGGTCACGTCGGTCATGATGTCCGACAGGGGCGATGAGCTGCCAGTGAGCAAAATCCCTTTCGATGGCACCTTCCCCAGTGGCACGACTAAATGGGAAAAGCGCAATATTAGTGATCAGGTGGCTATCTGGGAACCCGATTTATGTATCCAGTGCGGGAACTGTGCATTTGTGTGCCCACATAGCGTGATCCGGGCCAAATTTTTCAATGAGGGCTTCCTGGAGGAGGCACCGGAGGGGTTCAAAACGGCCCCGATCAATGCCCGGGGCTTCCCGGAAACCAAATATGCATTGCAGGTCTATCTGGAGGATTGTACCGGGTGCGCGCTTTGCGTGGAGGCTTGCCCGGCAACAGATCCGCAGGATCGCACGCGCAAAGCGATCAATATGGGGGATAAAACGCCAATCCTGGAACAAGAACGTGGGAATATCCATTTCTTCGAGGCTATTCCCTGGAACGACCGCTCTAAGGTCAATTTTTCCATCGTCCACGGTACCCAATTCCTCGAGCCATTATTCGAGTTTTCGGGCGCCTGTGCCGGATGTGGAGAAACACCATATATCAAGCTGCTTACCCAGCTTTTTGGCGACCGCCTCCTGGTTGCCAATGCGACGGGCTGCTCTTCCATCTTTGGGGGCAACCTCCCGACGACGCCCTGGACGGCCAATAGCGAGGGTAGGGGGCCAAGCTGGTCGAATTCCTTATTTGAAGACAACGCCGAGTTTGGTCTCGGTATGCGGATTACCGCCGATAAACAGATGGAGTATGCCGGGATGTTGCTGCACAAACTGGCACCGCAGATTGGGGATGAGCTGGTAGATGCGATTATGGGTGCCCCACAAATGAACGAGTCCGAAATCCAGGAACAGCATCAGCGGGTCAGCAAATTGAGGGAGCACCTCTCGCGGATCGAAGACCCCGAGGCCCGCCGTCTGGAATCCGTCGCCAGCCAGTTGGTACGCCGAAGTGTCTGGCTGGTGGGTGGAGATGGCTGGGCTTATGATATCGGGTACGGAGGGCTGGACCATGCGCTGGCCACAGGTCGCAACATTAATATACTGGTACTGGATACCGAGGTTTATTCCAATACCGGTGGGCAAATGTCGAAAGCTACCCCTACTGCAGCAGCGGCGAAATTCGCAGCCGCTGGCAAACGAGTGGGTAAAAAAGACCTGGCGATGCAGGCAATCTCGTATGGCAATGTCTATGTGGCCCGGGTCGCTTTTGGGGCAAACCCACAGCAAACCCTACTCGCCATGCGCGAGGCAGAAGCCTACAACGGCCCGTCCCTTATCCTGGCCTACAGCCATTGTATCGCCCACGGAATCAATATGCAGGAGGGCCTCGACCAACAACGCAGGGCAGTGGACAGCGCCTATTGGCCCTTGCTGCGTTACAACCCGGAACTCCGAAAGAAGGGCAAAAACCCCTTTATCCTCGATGCACCACGGCCAACAATTGCCCTCAAAGACTACGCATATAAAGAAATGCGCTATCGCCAGTTGACCCTCTCCAATCCCGTAGAAGCAGAGGAGTTGATGAAACTGGCCCAGGAACTCGTCAACCTCCGCTGGAAAACATACGAGGAAATGGCAACGAAAACTGCATCCGACTTTACTCCGGTGGCTTAAGGAACAGGTGCTTAAAATAAATACAGCTATGGATTTTCGCACAAAATACATGGGGCTTCCCCTTCGCTCTCCGATAGTCGTCTCGGCATGTCCGCTTTCGGAAGATCTGGATAATATCCTGCGCATGGAGGATGCGGGTGCTGGCGCCGTCGTATTGTTCTCGCTTTTTGAAGAGCAAATCCGCATGGAGGAGATGGCACGCGAGCAGGTACTGGCAGCGACGTCGAATCAATTCGCCGAGGCACAGGGGTATTTCCCGGCATTGGAGGAGTATCATTTTGGGGGCGATCAGTACCTGGAGCATATCCGGATGGCAAAAGAGCGTACGGGGATACCGATTATTGCCAGTCTAAACGGGACCACACCGGAGGGCTGGGCGACTTTCGCCCACGATATCGAAGCTGCCGGTGCCGATGGCCTGGAAGTAAATATTTTCTATATTCCTGCGGATATCCGTCTGACTTCGGAAATCGTAGAACAACGCTACCTCGATATTATCCGGATTTTGAAAAGTACAGTCCACATCCCGGTAGCGGTAAAGCTAAACCCCTACTTCAGCGCTATGGGTAATATGGCATTTCGTATGGCGGGCGCTGGTGCCGATGCATTGGTGCTGTTCAATCGTTTCTACCAGCCGGATTTCGATATCGGGCGTTTACAGGTCCTTTCCGATCTGCAGTATAGTGTTGCCAATGAAATCCGCCTCCCTTTGCTTTGGCTGGCGATTTTATACGGTAAAGTGCCGGTTTCCCTGGCAGCCACGACAGGTGTCCAGGGTGCGGAAGAAGCAATTAAATACCTGCTTGCAGGCGCAGATGTGGTGATGACGGCTTCGGCACTCTACAAGTATGGCATACCCCATCTGCGCGTGATACACAAAGAGATGGAAGATTGGATGCAGCAAAAAGGCTTTGATTCGGTGGAAGCGTTCAGGGCGGTGATGAGCCAGCGGAATATTTCGAATCCATCGGCTTACGAGCGTGCCAACTATATCCGTATCCTCGAATCGGAGAAAAATCGTTAATCTTTTTATTGAAAACTCCTTTTGGTAGCGTCGTCCGCAATCCGTATTTTGGAGGACCCGGATGGTTTTGGCGTTATTATACCAAAAGTAGCGACGCCCGGGAAGATCAGGCTTGTTGCAAGGGGGCAGCGTGCTGGAAATGCAGCTTTTTTTTATCCTGTGATGATCCTGTCGCAATAAATCATTTGTACAATATGCATATTGCTAATCTGAAATGATGCCCTCACAACCATTCAGTAATTCTAATCTTATGATGAGGGGATATACCCTGTTCCTCGACCGGGACGGGGTCATCAACGAGCGGCTTCCAGGGGATTACGTGCGGCAATGGGCGGAATTTCGTTTTATTGCCGGGGTATTGGATGCGCTGAGGTTCTTTGCGGGCTATTTCGGCCGTATCGTCGTAGTGACCAATCAACAGGGGATCGGAAAGGGGCTCATGGGAGTGGCTGACCTGCAGGCTTTACACTTCCAGATGCTGGGGGCGGTCGCCCAGGCAGGTGGGCGGATTGACGGGATATATTTTTGTCCCGATCTGGCAGGTAAGCCGGGTAATTGCCGTAAGCCCGCTCCGGCTATGGCGTTTGACGCACAACGGGATTTCCCGGAGATAGACTTTTCGCGCTCGGTGATGGTAGGCGATACTGAAAGTGATATGGCCTTCGGCCTCCGCCTCAATATGTGCACAGTATGGATTGCAGGTAAAGAGGAGGAGGCCGAAGGGATGGCCAGCATTGGTAGCCGGGTAGATTTCCGTTTTGATAGTCTTGCGGCATTTGCCCATGCCTTACGCTGAACACCGCGCCTTTTCAGGGGTTCAGGATATGGCAAATTTCCTGGATCACACCGCTGTGCTCCTCGATAAACGCGTCGGCAATACTTTTGAGCGCTGCCATATTTGCCTCGGAGACATCAGACATTTCGCTGTTGCCTTCCGGGATATTCGGGTTGAGGCGGTAGTAATGCCTTTTGCCGTCGCGTGTCGGAGGCAGGACATACTGCATCTGATAGTCCACTGATTCCGAGACGCCCTGCATGAGGATATCTACGATCGGGCGAGCCCATCCTACAAGGCCCCAGTCCTTGGCTTCTGAATAGGCATAAGGGCGCATAGCTTGCCCTGTACCCAGCGACAGCATGAAAAAGTCAGGTGCATGTTCGGGAGAGAGGTATTCCGGCAGCCCCGCGCTGAAATCCCTTGATGCGGCTTCAGAAAAAGTATCTTCTGCGACCCCACGGGCGGGAGAGGTATTCATCCCGGACTGATAATCTTTCCACCTTTTGAGGTTGATGGCCTCGGTATAAGCGAGCATGGCCGGGTTATTGGCGAATACGCCCCCGTCCACGAGGGCTAGTTGTTGATAGTGGCCATTGCTGATCAGATGGGGTTCGAAGTAGGTGGGAGCTGCGGAAGTGGCACGGGCAACATCGCGCATGTGGAAGTTTTCTTCATGAGGGCGTAACTTTGCCTCTCTCGAAAGGAAGTAAAACGGTTTGCGCCGCACGATATCATAAGCAGTGACCAATAGCCCGGTTTTGCTGTTTTTTAGTTCGGTTTCTCCAAAGTAGGCATCGAGTATTTCTTCGAGACCCTGGTGCTGGAAAGATTCGTCCACCAGGCTGCCAATCGCCTGGACCCAGTGTCGCTTCTGAAAGATCCGGTGTCCATTCTCCTGGTAAAGCTGGGCAATCCTGGAGGCGGCATAAGGCTGCCCTGTTTTGGGGTCATTGACGTTGAGCCCAACTGCGATGATTCCTCCGGTAGAAGTGCCGGCCAGCAGGTCGAACATTTCGGAGATTTTTTTTCCGGTGCGCCGCTCGATCTCGGTGAGGATGAGCGCGGGGATGAGGCCGCGGATACCGCCGCCATCAATAGACAGGATGTTGATTGCCATAAGGGGTATATGATTAAGCGTTACATAATCAGGATTACTTCCGTTGCCCCGTAACCATACTTAGGGTGGTATTCGTTTTTAAAGGTGATTACTTCCGGGATCCGGAACAGGCTGGAGGCGATGGTATTCCGAAGGCGGCCTTCCCCTACACCGTGGATAATGAATACCCTTTCCATCCCCAGACGGATTGCTTTTTCAATGTATGCTTCGAATACCCGGACTTGTAGCTGCAATATTTGAGCATTGGACAGTTGTTCGTGCCCCTGGACGAGTTTTTCGATGTGCAGGTCGAGTTCTATGGAAAAATCGGCTGCTTCCCTGACCTCATGCTGTGAGCGGTCATCGTTTGCGGATTCATGCCACTGGCGTACGGGCGGGGCTTTTCTTTGGGTATAGGCCTTTAAGTCTTCTGCATGGTTTTTTTTCCGCTCCGCACTCAGCCCTTCGAACAGGGTCAGCACGTGCGCCTGTCGGTGTAGGATAGGCGCCACGGGGGTAAGACTGGAAAAAAAAACGCCGGGTTTAATCCGCATATCTTTTGCGTACCGGCTGCTGGTCCCGTCTTTGACGATTTTCCAACAGGCAACCTTTGCCTCCGGAAACTCATTAAGGTCGTCATATTGCATTTTGCCCAGTTCGGAATACCCCCCGGCATCCAGCTTGCCTTTTTTTCCAAACCGCTTTACCCCGCCAGCAAAAAAATCGAGCTCAAAAAGGATGGGGTCCGGGCAATCGTTGAGCAGGGATACTACGAACCCTTCGGGAGTACCGTCATTTTGCAAAACAGGCTCAAAGGCGAGCAGGATGTTGTTCGGGGAGTTCATATCTTTTCTTTTGCACAGCCGCGCAGTGTTTGCCCGTCGAGCTCCACTTCCACCGAATAGGGATAAACGGTTTCGGACATGCCATCGCTGCAATTGCCGGGTTTAAGGATAATTTTGAGGTTGTTCTTCCCACTTCCACTACCGAGCGAAGTAAAGAACTCAATTACATCCCCTTTGCTAACAGGGGGGGTGAAAGGATAAGTGACCGGGCCGGAATCCGGAGTTTGGAAGGTAATCCCGTTTTCGGCAATATCTAACGACCAGAAAGGCTCTGTACCCGTACAGCGGAAGGAATTATGCCGCTGTACAGATATCCCTCTGGACGTTGTGATTGGCTTTGTTCCCGGGCCACACGCGCAGAGGGAAAGGGTCAACAATAACAGGAGGCAGAAATAGGGCATAAACCTGAGTTTTGTATTTTGCCAATGAAATAGCGACTGTTCCGATTTTTAGAGGCAGCGTAGAAATATCCCGGAAGACTTTTGGCGGTATGCGCCACCAAGAATTATTTTGAATACATTCGAAACTTTGTTTCGCTGCAGTCTCGGAATTTTTTACATAACCCTATACTTATGAGACAATCTCTGTTTTTGAGGTAACCTATAGTACATTCTACTAAAGAAATTAACAATCCCTTAATGTCAAAAGTTGCAAATTTTCGATGGCGGCTCGCGCAATTTCTTGAATTTCACTGGTGGCGGGGCTATCTGCGCAAACGCTCCCCGTCAGCGTATCTGGCAGGCAAACAGGCTTACTGGGGGGCATTATTGCAGGAAGCAGGAGTCTATCCCGCTCCGGGGCAAACCGCACTGGATGCTGGCTGTGGGCCTTCCGGAATATACATGGCGCTTTCCGGCCTGACCGTAGATGCAGTGGACCCCCTCCTGGGGCGCTACGCCCAGGGACTAGGCATTTTTCAGCCGGAAAAATATCCCTGGACGGATTTTTACGCGGTAGCTTTTGAAGAATGGGTGCCTTCGCGCACCTATGACTGGGTGTTTTGCATGAATGCGCTTAACCATTTCCGGGATATGGATGCGGCAATCACAAAATTGCAGCGGGCATTGGCGCCGGGGGGCTATCTGCTGCTTTCAATAGATGCACATACTTCCCCACATTTAAAGCGTGTTTTTCAAATATTTCCAGGGGATTTACTCCACCCGCATCAGTACGGTGTTTCCGAATACCGGCAAATGCTGGAATCGGCGGGTCTTGAAATTCTACAGGCAAGGGTATTGAAAAAAGGACAGATTTTCGATTATGTCGTTTTTCTGGCAGCTATTCCATCTCGAGGTTGAGCTTTGCCCCTGCCAACTCGTTGTAGCTGTGGCGGTCGTGTTGTGCCGTTGCGATGTCCATCCCTTTTTGGTAAATCTCCAGGGCAGCCGGGGTCTGGCCCTGCTTTTCAAGTAATTTCCCCAGGTGATAGTAAAGGCCAACATAAGCAGGGTCGGTATCCAGCAACAGCCGGTAGTAGTCCAGGGCCTGTTCAGGATCTTCCAGACCCTCGTATTCCTTGGCCGTAGCGAACAAGAGGAAAGAATCCCCCGGGGATTCTTCGAGCATTTCCAGTAATTGCAACAAACGATCTGTGGTGTTCATTGGTCAGGGTTATGAACAGCGAATTTTCGCTAATTCGCTTTTTTAAAAAAACTTATCTTCGCGGTGTCGGTTTTATTTGTGCAAATATCGTATCTATTTAATCCTACAAAAAATTTATTATGAAAATACTGGTTTGTGTCAGTAAAACGCCGGACACCACCACGAAAATCGTTCTGAACGCAGCGAGTACAGCGCTGGATGACAATGGGGTGCAATATATTATGAACCCCTACGACGAATGGTATGCGCTGGTGCGTGCCCTGGAGCTTCAGGAAACGTTTGGCGGAACGGTAACGCTGATCAATGTCGGGCCTGAAGCGAACGATGCCATCCTCCGGAAAGGTCTTGCTATTGGGGCCCACGATGCGGTACGGGTAGATACGATCCCGCGCAGTGCTCTTTTTACGGCCAGGCAAATCGCCGCATTCGCCCAGCAGGAACAATACGACCTGATCCTGCTGGGAAAAGAAACGATTGATTACAACGGCTCGGAGGTAGGGGCAATGGTGGCAGAGCTGCTCGACCTGCCCTTCATCTCTTATGCCAGTAAGCTGGACACGGCAGATGGACAAACGGCAGTAGTGCACCGCGATATCGAAGGGGGTACCGAAGAGCTTGAACTGGCCTTGCCTTTCGTGTTAAGTGCCGCCAAGGGCCTGGCAGAACAACGTATCCCCAATATGCGGGGGATCATGATGGCAAAAAGCAAACCGCTCAAAGTCGTCGCCCCCCTACCTGTACCGGATACGGCAGTAACGGTCCATTATGCGCTGCCACAGTCCAAATCTGCGGTGCGCATGTTAGCACCGGAAGATATGGAGGAGCTGGTACGGCTGCTCCATGAAGAGGCAAAAGCACTCTGAAACCCGTGAAGGGTATAACAGACCCGGGGCGATGGGACCACTATACGGCAAAACGGATAATCCTCCGATATGCCTGCTCTTCCCCGCGCGTCTTGTGAAAAGGGTCAGATACGTTTCAGGCTAATCATCTAAATCAATTTTCAGCTATGGTAATCGTAATAGCAGAACATCAGAAAGGGCAATTCAAAAAATCGGCGTTCGAGGCCGTTACTTACGGCCACAGGACTGCCCAGGCACTTGGGGTCCCTTGTGCCGCGCTGGTTTTAGGCAGTTGTGAAAATACAGGGGTGCTGGGCCGCTATGGTGCCGCTCAGGTGTTTCATATTCCCAATGCCGCACTGGACCAGTTCGATTCACAGGTATATACCGTGGTGATTGCAGAAGTACTCCGCCAAAAAGGGGCCTCGGTAGTTATCCTCCCCCATTCCTCCAATGGTCGTTCCATCCTGGGTCGGCTGGCAGCCCGACTGGATGCAGCGTCGGTTTCGGGCGTAAATGCTATTCCGGAAGTCTCCGCAGAGTTCCGCGTCCAAAAACCAGTGTTTTCAGGTAAGGCTATCGCAACTTATGCGCTTAACGCTCCTGTAAAAATCCTCTCCCTGATGGGCAATGCAATCCAGCCGGAAATTACCGGGCAGCCCGTAGGGGCGGAGGTGCTTGATGTATCCATTCCTGCCTCGCGCATAAAGGTTCGGGCAGTGACCCGCCAGGAGGGCACGGTGCCCCTCCCGGAAGCAGAGCTGGTGGTTTCAGCAGGCCGGGGACTGAAAGGACCAGAAAATTGGGGTATCGTAGAAGACCTGGCCGCAGCAATCGGTGCCACAACGGCGTGCTCCCGCCCGGTAGCCGATGTCGGCTGGAGGCCCCACCACGAACATGTCGGTCAAACAGGTATTGCTATCCGCCCCAACCTTTATATCGCAATCGGGATATCCGGGGCTATTCAGCATCTCGCCGGTGTCAACAACTCCAAGACTATCGTGGTAATCAATAAAGACCCCGAAGCGCCGTTCTTCAAGGCGGCTGACTATGGGGTAGTCGGAGATCTCTTCGAAGTAGTGCCCCGGCTTACCGAGGCAGTAAAGCGCTTTAAAGCGGCTCAATAGCCAAAGGATACAGGAAAAATGCCGGCTGCCGCAATGACTTTAAAAAAATCAGCTAAATCATTTGCCAAAACCAAACAACCTTCCGGATAAAACCTTACCTTTGTGCCCGCTGTAACTGATTTAGAGAATCACTAACGGTTTAAAAAACATGAGCAACTATCTGACAAAAGAAAAAGTAGCGGAAATCTTCAAAGAATACGGCGGCTCCGAAGCGAACACAGGTTCGACGGAAGGCCAGGTGGCACTTTTCACCTTTCGTATTCAAAAACTGTCCGAGCACCTCCAGCAAAACCGTAAGGACCACTCCTGCCGGCGCACCCTGCTGATGCTCGTAGGAAAAAGAAAGCGGCTGTTGAAGTACCTCGCGGACAAAGATATCAGCAAGTATCGCGAGCTGATCGAACGCCTGGGTATCCGTAAGTAAAACGCGCCCGCCCGATGGCCGTGCATGGCAAACCGGGTGTCTGGTGCACAGGGAAATAACGTCTGGCTACCGCATATTCCGGTTTTCAAATCCGGTCCTGCGGTAGCCAGCGTCTCTCCCTTATTTTGCTGCCAGTGTTATCAATAGCCCCGATCGTCGTGCTAATGGAAAACAAGCCGTGCCGCGCCTGACGAAAAAGTCGGCAACGGTCAATCAAAAGCCCGGATCAATGCCAGATTCCGGTGTCGTCCACTTGTCTTCCATCTCCTGACCCGCCAGAAGCGCCGCAACCCTGATTGTGTCCTGGTGCACAAGGTCTGGCATCCGCAAATGGTGTCTGTCGGTCTGTAGAGTACCTACTGCTGTAAGTGCCAACAACATCACGGTACGCAGGACGATGCCCTGTCCTGCCCTGCGATATGAGCCGTTGATGCTTCCCCTTCTTTTTCATGCTCCCGTTTTAGAGATAATCAGAGGATAAATATTATTAAAAAGCGACAATTTTATGGGACAACAGATTCCAATTTCAACGTCTTTCCACTTGCCGGACGGACGCGAAGTAGTAATTGAAACAGGCAAGATTGCCGCCCTCGCGGACGGCTCCGTGGTTCTGCGTACAGGCAACACCATGCTTTTCGCTACGGTGGTTTCCGCTAAGGAAATTCGGGAAGGGCAGGATTTTTTCCCCCTTTCAGTGGATTATCAGGAAAAGTTTGCTTCTGCAGGCCGGATACCTGGTAACTTCTTCCGAAGAGAAACAAAATTATCAGACTATGAAGTACTGATTTCCCGCCTTGTTGACCGGGCAATCCGCCCATTGTTCCCGGATGGGTACATGTACGATACACAGATTATTATTAACCTGATCTCCGTAGATAAAGACGCGATGCCGGATTGCCTTGCCGCCCTCGCCGCATCTGCCGCGTTATCGGTTTCCAATATTCCGTTCCAGGGCCCTATCTCCGAGGTACGGGTAGCCCGGATCAATGGCGAGTACCACATCAACCCCAACAAATCAGAGCTACTCGCAGCCGACATGGACTTTATCATCGGGGCTACAGCGGAAAACGTCGTGATGGTAGAAGGCGAGGCGAAAGAGTGCTCGGAAAAGGATATGGTAGAGGCGATAAAAATCGCCCACGAAGCGATTCAGGTGCAAATCGAAGCACAACTCCGCTTAGCTCAACTGGTGGGGGAAAAGGCACTGGTGAAGCGCCAAGCGCCCGCCCTGCCCTCTAACGCAGAGCTGGAATCCAGCATCCATGCTGTGGCTAAAGATAAACTTTTGCAGATTTCCATCTCGGCTGCTACAAAACAGGCGCGCCGTGCAGGGTTCGAAGAAGTAAAAGGCGAGGTGGCCAAATCACTGGTCGAAGCTCATGGAGAGGACTTTGTAGCCGCAAATAAAAAGCTCATCAGTGAAATTTTCGATGACCTGAAGAAAAAGGTCGTCCGCGAGCTGGTCCTTGGCGAAGGCCGCCGCTTAGATGGTCGCGGGCTGGAAGATATCCGTCCGATCTGGTGCGAAGTAGATTACCTGCCCTCAACCCATGGCTCCGCGATTTTTACCCGGGGCGAAACCCAGTCCCTGACTTCGGTCACCCTCGGTACCAAGCTGGACGAGGCAATGATGGATAACGCCCAGGCACTCACTTTTGAGAAGTTTCTCCTGCATTACAACTTCCCTGGCTTCTCGGTGGGCGAGGTCAAACCACAACGGGCCCCCGGCCGCAGGGAAGTGGGCCATGCAAATCTCGCCGCCCGCTCGCTCCGCCAGGTACTCCCGACCGGACTGCCCTATACGGTGCGCGTGGTCTCCGATATTATGGAGTCTAACGGTTCTTCTTCTATGGCAACGGTATGCGCGGGTTCCCTGGCCTTGATGGACGCGGGGATACAAATCAAACGTCCCGTATCGGGTATCGCAATGGGCCTGATCGCAGACGGCACCCGTACCGCTATCCTGAGCGATATCCTCGGAGATGAGGATGCACTCGGGGATATGGACTTTAAAGTGACCGGTACGGAGAATGGTATTACCGGCTGCCAGATGGATATTAAAGTGGACGGCCTGCCTTATGAAGTGATGGAACAGGCCCTCGAACAAGCCCGCCGCGGCCTCCTGCACATCCTTTCCAAAATGCAGGAAGTCATCCCCGCGCCAAGGGAGGATTATAAGCCGCATGCGCCCCGGATCGTCGAGTTGATCATTGATAAGAGCTTTATCGGCGCCGTTATCGGCCCCGGAGGTAAGGTAATCCAGGAAATCCAGGCAGAAACGGGAACAATCATTAATATCACTGAGGTGGGCGACAAAGGGGTCGTCAACGTGGCCAGCAGCGATAAGGCTTCTATTGACGCCGCTCTGGACCGCATCCGCAAAATCACTTTCGTTCCGGAAGTCGGCGATGTTTACCGGGCAGTGGTAAAGTCCGTTATGCCCTATGGCGTTTTCGTTGAGTTTAGCGGAAAAAGTGGCCTGCTTCACGTATCGGAAATTTCCCATTCCCGGATCGAAAATGTCGAAGAACATTTCAAGGAAGGCGATGAGGTTAAGGTCAAACTGATTGAAGTAGATAAAAAAACCGGTAAACTCCGCCTGTCCCGTAAAGCCCTGCTGCCCCCGCCACAAAAAAATGGCCAGGGTAAACAGGAAGAAGAGGGTGGAGAGGGCCAACAGCCCCCGCGGGAACGCCGCGACGACCGCGACCGCCGAGATAAAAGAAGCTAATAAGAAACTTTTTTTCGAAAAAAAGCGTATAAGTTGTAGTATTGTTCTGAACTAAGTGGCCGGAAAGGGAATATTTGGCGCGGTCGCCATCTAAACCTGAAGCTGCTGAAAAAAATATGGCTGCGCAAGGAACTATAATTGTCCTTGCGCAGCATAATTTGAGCAGACAACAAGCCTTTTTTTTAATTACAACCCTTATGCGCCAATTAAAAATCACCAATAAGATTACTTCGCGGGAAAGCCTCGCGTTGGACAAGTACCTGCACGATATCGGCAGGATAGCCATGCTTTCGGCGGATGAGGAGGCAGAACTTGCCCGAAAGATCCGGCAAGGCGACCAGGAAGCTTTGGATAAACTGACAAGGGCAAACCTCCGCTTTGTGGTCTCTGTCGCAAAGCAGTATCAGAACCAGGGCCTCTCCCTGAGCGACCTGATCAACGAAGGAAACGTAGGCCTTATGAAGGCAGCTAAACGCTTCGATGAAACCAAGGGCTTCAAATTTATTTCCTATGCCGTTTGGTGGATCCGACAGTCCATCCTTCAGGCAATCGTAGAGTATTCGCGGATCGTCCGGCTCCCCCTAAATAAAATTGGCTCTTACAATAAAGTCAATGAAGCTTTCCTTTCCTTCGTGCAATCGTTCGAACGCGAACCTACGAGCGAAGAACTGGCAGAGCTGCTCAATATGAGCGCTAAGGAAGTGGCCAACGTGATGAAAGGCAGCAGCCGCCACGTTTCGGTGGATGCACCAATCAGTGGAGAGGAAGGGGATACGACAATGCTCGATGTGATCTCCGGTGAAGACAATATGATCCCCGATGCACGCCTGATGGAAGACTCCCTGAAAGAGGAAGTCCGCCAGGGGCTGGCAATCCTATCCTCCCGGGAAGTAGAAGTACTTTCTGCCTATTTTGGGCTCGATGGCCAAAAACCACTCACCCTGGAGGAAATCGGCGAAATGTATGACCTTACCCGTGAACGGGTCCGCCAAATTAAGGAGCGCGCTATCCGCCGCTTAAGGAAATCCTACAATAAGAACGCGCTTCGCTCTTATCTGGGCTGAGACGGTCGCAAAGTATAACGTTTCGAAAATAACAGGTTATGGGGGTACTGGCCCTTTCCGCATTGATCCTTGCCGGCGCCGGCTTCGTATTGTTCGCGCAGTCGGCACCGAATTTTAAGCCGGGACAAAAAAAAGTACTGGCCGATCTGAAGCTGATCCGGGACGAGGTGCTGGCAATTTCGTCAGAGCTGGCACCTATCCGTAAAGAGGACCTGGAAACGCTGTCGTCCAAAGAAACGGCATCGAGCGTGAAGAAAAGGTTCGTTTCAAATTATAAAGGGATATTTGTGACAATCTTCGACGAGCACGCCGTAGCATATTATTGCCGGCGATATCTCTCGAATAAAAGCGATGCCCTTATTTTCGCTAAAACGACGCGCCATGAGTTCTTCTACTGGCTGCGCAGCGGTGTATGCGAAATCGTAGTGGACGAACAGCAGCTGGGAAAATATGATCAGGTATCCGGCATACTTACCGGCGCACGGACAAATAAAACGATCGCTAAGTTGGAAAAAAATGCCGCGGAAAATACCGGTGGGGTATTATTTATCCAGGATCGGCAAATTGCCCGCCTGGCCCCGCTGAAACCTAATGCTAAAGACGTCCTCAGCCGTAGGGTTTTCGAGTTTGTCAAAAATGATCTCTCGCCAGAGGAGGAAGCAATCGTATTGGCAATTGCCATCCTGGAAATGATCCGCCATAAAGGGGCGCTGAGCTAGCGCTGCCGTCCATCAGACTCGTTGCAATGGGATTGTCGCAGGCCGAAAATCATGCTTTCCTGCCCATGCTACGCCTCCTCCAGGGCGTATAGCCGGGCCGTAATCCTTCAAAAAGCCTTCGTACAGGTGTAACATTAACTCGTCTTCCCAATACGCTGATCTTCCGAAATAAGGCTGCGCAAAAAACCTGAAAATGTGCGGGAATACCCCTCCGTCAGTTCAGATAACAACTTTTTTATACCAGGATTGTTTAAAATGGCTAATTTTAATGCCACAAGACAATCGGGCGCTATGGAATTTTCTAAAAAAATCAATCTCTTCATCTATCGCTTCCGCGAACGCGGCCTGGAGGTGTTCCTGATCAACCATGCAGACGAGGACTCCTGGAAAGTTCCGCAGCCGCCCGCTGCCGGCCATAAAGCTTCTTTTAATGAAGAAAAAATGATCGAACTGGAGCCTGTCCGCCAGGATAATGGCGAGCTCGAAAAGGCTGTTGCAGTAGAAGCAGACTGGCATGAAATCCCTTCCCTGCGCGAAATGCTTTTCAAAGACGCACTTTACCTTAAAGATAAATTATTCGAAATGGAAGGCGGTGCCTTTTTTGCCGCCAAGGAAGCTTTCAAGGAATTGCTCCCCCATCAATATAAGCAGCTCAAGGAACTTATCGAGGTGCTTTCTGATAGAAATACCACAAAAAATATCTGATTCCGTCTATCATTTTTTTTCCAATTTTTTTTAGTACATTTGGCCATGCTTTGAGGTAAATACAAATTATGAAATTTTTTATTGACACGGCCAGCCTTACCCAAATACAGGAAGCAAACGATCTGGGAATCCTTGACGGGGTTACTACCAATCCTTCCCTGATGGCTAAGGAAGGGGTCGTCGGTGCGGATCGCGTACTGGACCATTATCGCGCTATTTGCGGAATTGTCAAAGGGGATGTCAGTGCGGAGGTCATCGCTACCGACTTTGCCGGTATGGTTCGTGAAGGGCGTGAGCTTGCCGCGCTTGCCCCGAATATCGTGGTAAAGGTACCGATGATTAAAGAGGGGGTGAAGGCAATCAGTTATTTCTCAGAGCACGGTATCCGTACCAATTGTACCTTGGTTTTTTCTGCAGCACAGGCTATCCTTGCCGCTAAAGCAGGTGCCACATACCTGTCTCCGTTCATTGGAAGGATTGACGATATCAACTGGGATGGCATGGGGCTGATCCGGGAAATCGCCGAGATTTATGCCATCCAGGGATATGATACCGAAATTCTGGCGGCCTCGATACGCAGTTCCCGCCATATTGTAGAGGCAGCTAAGGCGGGCGCCGATGTCGTGACTTGCCCGTTGCCGGCTATCCTGGGGATGCTTTCGCACCCGCTCACGGATATCGGCCTTGAAAAATTTCTGGCAGACCATGCCAAGGCTAATGCTTGAATAGACTTATTGCGATGACCCTATCGCAACGGGTTGATTTTTATTTGGACAGAGGTTATCTATATATCAAATTTCGGGGGGCAGCCACAACGCTGCTCCCTTTTTTTGTTTATGCGGGGGGGTCAGAGTACGGTAATCCTTGGGAGGAGCTGGCGGATCATTTCATCTACCACCGCGTAGGTATCGTCCACGAAAGTTTTCCTGACCCGGTTGCCGAGGATGACGTTGCAGGAGATGGCATGGTGGCCGAGCATCCTGGACAGGCCGAAAAGTGCGGAAGTCTCCATTTCGAAATTGGCGATGCGGTATTGAAGGAAACGGAAATGGCGCAACTGGTCAAGCTGATCTGCCCCAATGCGAATGGGGGCACGGAGCTGGCGTCCCTGAGGGCCATAAAAGCCGGGGCTGGTAATTGTAATCACCTGCTCGAGCCCTGCTCCGAGTCGTTCGGCAAGGTGTGCACTGCCTTCAAACATATAAGGCAGCGTCGGCAGCTCAAAATGAAAAGATAAAAATTCCTGGAAATCATCAAAGAGTTGGGCCTCCCGGAGCGTGGGCGAGGTCTGGTAGAAATGCATGAGATTATCGAATCCAAGCCCGAATCGCGACAGGACTACCTGCCCCGGTGCAATGTCTTCCTGGAGGGAGCCACTGGTGCCCAGCCGGATGATGTTCAGGGCGCGGTGCTGTGCTTTGGGGACTCTTAGGGCAAAATCATAGTTGGCTAAAGCATCGAGCTCATTTATGGCAATGTCCATATTGTCAGGTCCGATACCTGTCGAGAGTACAGTTATGCGTTTGCCGCCGATATGCCCGGTGTGGGTGACGAATTCGCGCTTTGCCGTCCTTAACTCGATGGAGTCGAAATGGCTGGAAATCCGCGCAACCCTCTCGGGGTCACCTACGGTGATGACTGTATCGGCAATATCTCCGGGGGCAAGGTCGAGATGATAGATTTTCCCATCGGAGGTAAGTACCAGTTCTGACTGCGGCGTTTGCTGCATAATCGTTGTATTTTATGGATTTAACGGCACCCACCGACAGGCAGCTTTTACCCTGAAGCGGAGCGGGTAGTTATTGGATTTGTGGTGTAATGGGCTCCTTACAGCCTTCAGAGCGGCTATTCACCGGGGGCGATCCTGGCCCTGGCCAGCGCCAGGGTCATAAGCAATTGCTCCTGCTCCGTAAGGTTTGAATTATCAATGACGATAGCGTCTGGTGCTTTCATGAGCGGGCTGTCGCTCCTGGTGCTATCAATATAATCGCGTTCCAGCAGGTTTCGGCGGATTTCCTCAGGAGTTATGAAGACACCGGCATTCCGAAGCTGCAGCAAGCGTCTGTTTACGCGGACTTCCAGCCCTGCGGTAAGGAATATTTTGAGTTCTGCCGAGGGAAAAACGACGGTACCGATATCTCTGCCATCCATCGCGATCCCCCTTTGGGTGCCGAGTAGCTGCTGCTGGCAGACCAATTGCCTGCGGACTTCCGGTATAGCGGCAACGCTGCTGACCATTGCGGCGACTTCTATGCCACGGATTTGGTGTTCTACGTCGCGGCCGTTGAGCAGCGTCCTGGGGCCGGAAGGATGGTTTTCAAAACGGATTTGAATTTCTGAAAGGGCGTTAGCAACCGCCTGGCGCTCGGACGGGGAGATGTGGCGTTCCTGAAGGAAAAGCGTTACTGCTCTGTACATGGCTCCTGAATCAATATAAATATAGCTGAGCGCCTGGGCAACGGCTTTTGCCAGGGTACTTTTTCCGCAGGAGGAGTAACCGTCTATTGCAATGATGATACTGTTCACTCGGGAAGGCTGAGGATGAAGAAAGGCGGCTTGTCGTTGTAGCCGGGCGGGCCGGCGCAGGGAGCACAAAACAAAATCACCGGCGTCTATATAGACCAAATGCCGGTGATTTTATTTTCGGGCCACATACATCGTGCGGAGGGTATGACTTTTAGTATTCGTCTTCGTTGAAAAGAAAGTCATCCTTTCGTGGATAGTCGGGCCAAATATCCTCGATCCCGTCGTACATTTCGTCTTCGTCTTCCATTTCCTGAAGGTTCTCGATTACTTCCAGGGGGGCGCCGGAACGGATTGCATAATCAATCAGCTCATCCCGGGTGGCAGGCCAGGGGGCGTCTTCCAGATATTGGGCGAGTTCTAGTGTCCAATACATAGGTTGGCGGATGTTTGGTTAAAAAAGTGGAATTACTGGTTCGTGACCCGGGTGGACTTTAAAACCAGTTGATGTTATGCCTTTACGTTTTTGTACCGGGTATTTCGACCGGGCGGCGGTGAAGCCGCCGGAAGCGGCAAAAGAGTTAAGGCGAAGCAACGTTTCAGTCTGCAATTTTGCGAAAATATCTTTAAAAAAGAAAACAGTTTTTTTGTAGCAGTTTTTTTATCTGCATTAAGTCATTAGTGCTGCAAATAGCTGTTTGAATTCTTCGGGTTCTTGAAAAAGGTGGTCCTTGTAAGCGGTTGCCCGTAAGCGCATCTGGTGGGGCCGGTCGTTGCGCAGGATTAGTTCGATGGTGATATTTCCAAAGCGCTGCCGGAGTTTACCGGCTTCGTCGGTCAATGGACGGGGCTTGAGGTAATGGCGCTGGACAGTTTCGACCCAGTTGGGGCGTTCATAGGTGCGGAGGTCGGAGATTTGGGTGCGATAATCCTGAAGAAGTACGCGTTCTTTCAGAAAATCGAAAAAGTGCACGGCCTCCCGCAAGGTGTAGCCAGTATGGTGGAAGTAAATAACGAAACCTTTACTGGAGGGGGTATCGAGGAAATCCACTGCTTCCGAGAGCTCACCGGGCTGGTGTAGGAAGATGACATATTGCTCTGCGAGCCAATCGCGCAACCGTCTGGCGACGAGTGTATCCTTCCATTGTATATAGTCCTGCTGTTCTGCTTCAGACCGGTTGATCATTTCGTGAATCAATGGTTTTGAAGGAGAACTTTCCCGGGATTGCCGGAAAAGAGACTTGAAGTAGGCATAAATATCCATAGCGGAGCGGCATTATCAGGCTTGTGCGATGCGGATTGGGGAAGGCTTATCAGCGGCTGAAGCGGTAGAGGTCTGCTTCAGCTGCAATATAACCGAAAGCAGCCCATTGTTCTGTTTCCAGGATTTTTGAAAAAATATTTCGCGCAAGGGCAGTATCCCCGTTACAGAGGTACCAGTTGCCCACGCCATACCCTTGTGTAACGACATTGAGGCGAACCAGTTCATCGGTATTTCCGAGGTCGAGCAATGATTTTGGGGCGATGAGGCCCTTATACATGAGGAGACGCTGGAGATAGGCATCATTTTCGATGACTTCGAGGTCAGGGGTTATTTTTTCGAGGATCAGTTTTGCTTGTTCTTCTTGTCCGGTGCGTCTTAATGCCATATAAGTCCAATCGGCAGTTGCAGTAAGGAGGTCTGGGTTCACCGACCATTGCATACAGGTATCGTAATAGGTCAGTGCGGTTTGGAACTCCCCTTTGAGGTAGTATGCGAGGCCAAGGTGGTAATAGATATTGAACTGCAGAGAGGAAAGCGGGAGGTTGAGTTGATTGGGGATACCATCGGGTTCTATTTCGGACGGTCTGCCTTTCGCCAATGCGGCTGCCTTTTGCAAGTCCTGGATTGCGCTGTCGAAGTTGCGCACAGAGATATAGCGATGGCCCCGGTGGCGATAAAGTTCCGGGCTTTCGGGGAACTTCCGGATACCTCGGGAGAAAATTTCGATAGCATCTTTGTAGCGCGATTGGTAAGCGGTCCGTCTGCCTAGCCAGATGATATTTTCCAGGTTATTGGAGTCGGCATCAAAGTTGGCCTGGGCGATGGCCAGCAGGCTGTCCTTCGTCCTGAGAGAAGCGGCACTTTCTTTTGGCGGATAAAGTTTTTTACCGTTCAGCGCGACAGCTTCCCAATCTTCCTTTGGTATAGGAGTGTTTTTTTTACAGGCGAAAGCGAGAATGGCCAGTGCGAAAAACGAAAGAATTACAATTTTTTTCATCGCGGCAGACGGCATTAGGATCGTTTTGAGGGCTATTGTTCTTTTTTGGGAGGGTATTTTCTCCGTTTTTTCTTTTTAAACCCTTCGCCGGAAGGTTTTTGCGATGGCGGGTATTTCTTTCCCCCAAACCTTGAAGTGTCTTTACCGGACACGGGTACGGACGGGATATCGGCGGGAGGGTCCCGCAGCTCGATCTTTTTTTCGATTAGTTCTTCGATGCGCTGGAACCGCTTTCGGTCTTTGCGGTTGACATAGGTAATGGCGATACCGAACGCTTCGGCGCGGGCGGTACGTCCAATGCGGTGTACATAATCTTCCCCATCTCCGGGCACATCGAAATTGATTACGATATCTATCCCCTTGACATCAATACCGCGTGCGAGGACGTCGGTCGCTACGACTACGGGCAGGGTTCCATTGCGGAAAGCCAGGAGCCGTTCTTCTCTTTCGGCCTGTTCGAGGTCGGAATGGATGGCCATGGCGTTCAGGCCCCGTCGGATCAGCCTGTCGGCGAGTTCCCGGGCTTTTATTTTGGTACTGATAAAAATAATGACCCTTTTGAGATCTTTTTCCTCGGCGAGGAGCAGTTCGGTGAGGGGGATTTTATACTCATCTTCCACTGCGTATGCGATCTGGGTGATATTTTCGGCGGGTTTGGAGATTGCGAGGCTGATTTCGAAGGGGTTTTGCAGCAGGTCTTTCGAAATTTTTCGGATTGGTGGGGGCATCGTAGCGGAGAAGAGCAGCGTCTGTCGTTTTCTGGGCAGTTGGTTGACGATTTTCATAATATCCGGGGCAAAGCCCATATCGAGCATGCGGTCGGCTTCATCGAGAACGAGGAAGCGGAGCTTGCTAAAGTCCACATAGCCCAGGTCAATATGGGCGATGAGCCGTCCCGGGGTCGCCACGATGATCGGCGCACCCTGTTTGAGGGCCCTTCTTTCCATTTCCATAGAGTGGCCGTCCCGGCCTCCATAGACAGCAACTGCGCTGACGGGTGTGAAATAGGAGAAACCCTCCAGTTGTTGGTCCACTTGCATCACTAACTCCCGGGTGGGTTCGAGGATGAGGGTATCAATATGGTCGGAGGGGGTTTCTGTCAGGCGGTGGAGGATTGGGAGTAGAAAGGCGGCGGTTTTACCGGTACCGGTTTGAGCGCAGGCGAGGATATCGCGGCCTTCCATGATTTTGGGGATTGCCTGGTCCTGCACGGGTGTTGCGTTGTCAAATCCCATGGCGTCCAGGCCGTCCATGATCGCCTGGTTGAGTCCGAATGCTGAAAATTTCAATGTATTGGCTGTTTTAATTTCGTCCAGACGGCTCAATTTTGCCGTTGGTTTGTACCTGACGAGTTGCGGTTCCTGTTTTGGGGCCCATCACCTGCGGTATCAAAACGCAAATATACCTTATTTTTAGGTAGGGCGTCGGATTCTTTCCAGTTGAGGGGCACTTTTTACTGAATAGTGCGGGTATCGGGCTGTAGTCAGACTGATTACGGGGGGGCAGTACGGTGGGGAAGCGCGCTGTTTGTTATTCGTTGCTTGTGATTGCTTTGACGCCGGGTAGGACTTTTCCCTCCAGTAGTTCGAGCATTGCGCCGCCGCCGGTAGATACATAACTTACGGCATCGTCGAGTCCCATCTGATTGACTGCGGCTACGGAATCCCCGCCACCGACCAGGGAGAAAGCTCCCGATGCTGTTGCTTTGGCGATTGCCTCTGCGACGTATTTGGTACCTTGGGCAAAAGCGGGCATTTCAAATACGCCCATGGGGCCGTTCCAGAGGAGGGTTTTTGAAGCGGCAATAGCATTTCCGAATGCGGTCCTTGCCGCTGGGCCGATATCCAGGCCCATCCATCCATCGGGGATTTCCGCACTTGCCGTTGTCTGTACCTGGGCATTATTGTCGAATTGATCTGCGATGACGGAATCCTCCGGGAGGAGCAGGTGTACCCCTTTGTTGCGGGCTTTTTCCAGGAGTCGCAGGGCGAGTTCCATTTTATCGGTTTCGACCAGTGATTTACCGATTTGCCCCCCCTGGGCTTTGACAAACGTATAAGCCATACCCCCGCCGATGATGAGATTGTCCACGAAGTCGAGCATCCGTTCGAGGAGCAGGATTTTATCGGATACTTTTGCGCCACCGATGATTGCAGTGAGCGGGCGCTCCGGATGGTCGAGTACCCTTGCGGCATTGTCCAGTTCCGCCTGCATGAGGAAACCAAACCCCTTGGCTTCCGGGGCAAAGAACCGGGCCACGGTCGTTGTGGAGGCATGGGCGCGGTGTGCGGATCCAAAGGCATCGTTGACATAGACATCCCCCATCCGTGCGAGCTGGCCCGCCAGTTGTTCGTCCCCTTTGGATTCGCCTTTCAGGAAACGGGTATTTTCGAGCAGGAGGACATCTCCCGGCTGCAGAGCCGCGGCCATTCCTGCAGCTTCCGGCCCGGCAAATTCCGGACAAAAAGCAACCGGCCTTCCCAGTAGTGCGGACAGGTGGCCGACCAGGTGCTGCAGGGTGAACTTCTGAACGTTGACAGACCCGTCAGGAAGGAGCTTCTCCTCCGGCCTTCCAAGGTGGGACATCAGGATGACCGCACCCCCATGATCGAGGATGTAACGCAGGGTAGGGATTGCCGCCCGGATACGGGTATCGTCGGTAATCTGGTTGCTTTTGTCCAGCGGTACGTTGAAGTCAACGCGGACTAAGGCTTTTTTGCCCTGGAAATTAATGTGCTTCATTTTGATGAAATTTTGAAGAATTTTTGGTAGTTGCCAAGGGCCGGGAGCATCAGAACAAGCCGGGATGGGGGTGTAGAATATTTCTCAGCGTGCGGTTTTGATTGATTTTGCGCAGCAAAATCAATCAAAACC
>JBEIGB010000001.1:0-140726 GCA_040382095.1 Lewinellaceae bacterium | reverse complement strand
GGGCGCCTTCCGCCCCAATAAAATATTCTCCGGCACAACCCATTTCGTTGATTTTGCTCCGAAAAAACAACGAATTCGGTGTTCCAGGAAATTTTGATACCCCCAATTACCTGTACGGTTCATTCATCAGGTGCTGTAGCAGAACCGGATATATTTGATTGTTTTCCCAGCCATCAGATGCCTGGCTTCGTAATACGTTTTTACCTCCAATTCCTCCAAAGGCAACTGCTCCAAACGGTAAATGTCTGCTTCCGCATACAATACCTGCGCTCCGTTGGTGTTACCCAGCGTCTCGAGGGTAAATGCGTATAAACCCTGATCATCGGTTTTCAAGTGCACAACCCCTCCCGGCGCAAGCAAAGACCTGAACGTCTCTAAAAAACGCGGCGAAGTTAAGCGCCGGTTCACTTTGTCCCGTTCAGGAAAAGGATCCGGGAACGTTATCCAAATCTCTGAAATCTCTCCCGGGGCAAAAAAATATCCCAATTGCTCGATCCGCGTACGCAAAAAAGCAACGTTGGTCAGGTTTTCCTGGATGGCAATGGTTGCACCTTTCCATATCCGGGCACCTTTAATGTCCACGCCAATGAAATTTTTTCCCGGATTTTGCCTGGCTAATGCCAGGGAATACTCGCCGCGCCCACAAGCTAATTCAACGATAAGCGGGTATGCGTTTCCAAAATGAAGCGCCCCCCATTGCCCGCGAAGATTCACAGTCCTGCCAAGACCTAACGTCAGCTTTGGGTCTTTTGAATCGTAATTCTCGTACACATTGGGCAATTGAAGGACTTCTGCAAATTTTTGCAACTTATTGCGCTTGCTCATTTCAATAATTTTGACCACAAAAATAACCACCTGTTAAAAAAACAATCGCTCCCGCCACGATTTTACCGGATTTCTTATTTTTTCGCCCACAGGAAGGCCTTTGAGTAAATAAAACAGTTATGACAGGTCGGTATGGTGGGGAAACAGCCATTAGACTTGTTGCGTAAATCGTGATTTTTTGCCTACGGCAGGAAATATTATTTCATGCAGCTATCTCGTCATCAAATTTTCGGGAATTCTGTTATAAATTGCACAAAGAGAAAATATTGCGCTATGAAAAACCTCCTCCTGGCCTCTGTTGCTGTGCTATGGCCATTCTTTGGGATTTCCCAGAAACTGACCATTTCCGACGAAATCACCATGCACAGCGACCTCGTCTATGAAATCATTGGAGAAATCAGGGGAAGGGTACTATTGTTCAACAGGGAATCCGGAAAATATTCCGTGACTGCCCTCGACGAGAATATGCGCCCAAGCTGGGATAAAGAAATTGAACTCGACAGGAAAAATGCTGCCGTGGTAGGCCTGAATGCTACACAGGATGCCTTTACCCTGTTTTACTTCTTCCGCGAAAAAGGAAGTACTTTCCTCAAGGCAGCCAGGTTCGACGCATCTGCCAACCTAAAGGATTCTGTCACATTGGCAGACCTTGGCTTCCAGTTTATCTCCCCTACTTTTCAAATCACCCCCTCCGAAGACAGGTCTAAAGTCCTGCTACACTTCTACGAACGCGATAATGTCTTCAAAACCCTGGTTTTTGATAATAAAAACATGCGCGTATTATGGCAAAAAAATTTTCAATATCCCGAGTATGATGAATCCGAGGATGTCTTACATACCATAGTTAGCAATACGGGGCAAATATTTGCGATTTTTGAAAAAGACCACTACCAACTGCGCAGGGAAAAACACCGCTATGATGTTTTTCTGTTCGATCCCGATATTGCGCAGGAAGTTACCCGCTACAGCGTTCCACTAAAGGGATATATTACCTATGACGTCAAGTTTGCTTTCGATAATATCAACAATAAACTATGTGCTGGTGGGTTTTATTTTGAAAAAAATATCGAACGGGCGGAAGGCTATTTCATATTGTTCATCCCACAGGACCCCACCAAAGCACTACTGCGTTTTTTTCCCTTCGAAAATAGTTTTATTGACCGGCTCTCCGGAAAAGAAGTGCGCAGCAACCGCGGCCTGGAGCAGGTTTCTATCGTTGATCTCGTGTTCCAAAGAGACGGTGGTATGCTACTCATTGGTGAAGAAAGTAAAAATTTCGCACGCAGAATGGCCACTGTCAATAGAACTATGGTACTCGACAATATGAATCGAAGCGTCATTGATTACTATTTCGAAGATGTCTTCGTCTTATCCATACGCCCGAATGGCTCCCTGCTCTGGAGTACCATCCTGCACAAAAAACAATACTCACAGGACGACGATGGGGCATTCTCTTCTTTTTTCCTTTTCAAAACCCCTGCATTCCTGCGCCTCGTCTTCAACGATGAAATCAAATTTGAAAATACGGTGAGCGAATACCTCCTCCATACCAATGGCGATTTCGACCGCAACAGCATCCTTAGTACGGAAACCCTGCAGCTCCGGCTCCGGTTCCGCAATGCAGTACAGGTTAGCGCCAATCGTATGCTCGTACCCAGCGAACGCAGGGGAAAGTTGCGTATTGCCAGAATAGACCTTATCTGATTTATCGCCGAAAAAAATCAAAATGGTCTGTTGATAAAGCCCCGGAGGTATCTGTGCTCAACAGATATCCCTATCTTTGCGCTTCAAAAAATACAACTTATGGAATCCATCCGTGCTATTATCGAACGGGCCTGGGAAGACCGCTCCTTACTCACCTTGTCCGAAACCCGCAAAGCAGTAGAAGACGCCCTTTCCCTGCTGGACAATGGCTCGGTCAGAGTCGCCGAACCCACTGAAAATGGCCAGTGGATTGTAAACGAATGGGTCAAAAAAGCGGTAGTGTTGTATTTTCCTCTACAGCAAATGCAGACCATAGAACTGGGCCCTTTCGAGTTTCACGATAAAATACCCCTAAAGAACGGTTTCTCCCGGCAGGGGGTACGCGTAGTACCGCTTGCACTGGCCCGATATGGCGCTTTTTTGGAAAAAGGCGTCATCCTGATGCCCTCTTATGTAAATATCGGTGCATGGGTAGGTAGCGGGACGATGGTAGATACCTGGGCTACAGTGGGTTCATGTGCCCAAATTGGCCGCAACGTACACCTCAGCGGTGGCGTAGGTATCGGCGGCGTACTGGAACCACCACAGGCCACTCCCACCATTATCGAAGATGAATGCTTTATTGGCTCGCGTTCTATCGTGGTAGAAGGCGCACATATCGGAAGGGAAGCCGTACTCGGAGCCAATGTAGTGATCACCAGCAGTACACAGATTATTGACGTTACTGGTAACGAACCAGTCATTTATCGGGGAAAAGTACCTCCCCGGTCGGTCGTCATACCGGGCAGCTATGCCAAAAATTTTCCGGCCGGAACATATCAAGTCCCCTGTGCCTTGATTATCGGACAACGAAAAGAAAGTACAGACAAAAAGGTATCCCTCAATGATGCCCTTCGGGAATATAATGTTGCGGTTTAATCCTCATCTCCCCGCTTATGAAATATCTGGTAGCCGGATTAGGCAATATTGGAAGCGAATACTCGAATACACGCCACAACATCGGGTTCCTTGTCCTCGATCACATGGCCGCCCAGGCAAATGAATCCTTTGTCACAGATACCCTGGGCGATATTTGCAGGATCCGGCATAAAGGCCGCATCTTTATCCTGCTCAAACCCTCTACATACATGAACCGCAGTGGCAAAGCTGTTAACTACTGGTTGCAGAAAGAGAAAATCCCCAAAGAAAACCTCCTGGTTGTACTCGATGACCTGAATCTCGAATTCGGCAAACAGCGCCTTCGTGGAAAAGGCAGCGATGGCGGGCACAATGGTTTAAAGGATATTGACCAGATGACGGGCGGAAATCAATACGCCCGGCTGCGCATCGGAATCGGCAGGCCCGAGACCAAAGGACGGCAGGTGGATTATGTGCTTGGCCCCTGGACGCGCGAAGAAATGGAAAAACTCCCGGAAATCTTGCTCCACGCCGTCGAAACGATCAAAAGTTTCGGTGTCCTGGGCCTGGAGCTGACGATGAACCAGTTCAATAAAAAATAGAGGCTGTCTCCATGGGGTTGTGTAAAAAGGCCGGAGGCCTTCATTTGGCGGCTAACGCCACCAAATAATATTTTGAAAGAACATTGTTTTCGCCGCCGCAGGCGGCAAAATACTTTTCACACAACCTCATGGAATATTTTTTGGCAGCTTTCGCTGCCGAAAGACTTGTGAGACAGCCTCCGTCCGTGCTTATCCAACCCTTTCAAGAAAAGCGTTTAATGCTGCTTCAAGCAAATGGTTTTCTGCGGTCAATGGAAATCCGGTATATCGTTCTGCACTTTCCAGGTCTTTCGCCAAATCCACCTCTGCCTGGGCCTTATACCAAAAAAACCCTTTTTCCTCCAGATATTCTGCCAGGTATTCCTGCTCGGTCTGGCCTGGCGTAGGAATCAACAACGCGCGCTTCCCACAGGCCGCGAGGTCCAGCAAGGTACTGTATCCGGAGCGACAGATTACAAACCCACTCTTCGCGATGGTCGTTTCTAATTCTTCAGAAGTCAGGTAAGAAACAACACTCAGGTTCCCTTTTGTTTCCATGCGCTTCTCCACATCTGTGCGCCCCTGGACAAGCAGTATCTGATGCGGAAGTTGCCCGGCTTGTTGTCGCAGCCGCTCCTCAAGGCGGGTACGTTGTGGTTCAGGGCCCGAAAGTAAGATCAAATAATCGTACTCCACGGGTATTTCGCGCTTATTCAGCCTCGACAAAGGCCCGATATAACGCGTTGGTGGAGAAAGGAGCGGCGGATGATCCAATTCGCCCCCTAAGCTATTTGCGGAATCCGGATAGTCGGGCACCCAACATTCCTGAAAACGACGTAAAACTGCATAATGGATTTTTCGCACAGCCCATTCGATCACACGGTTTTCGACCCGGAGGTGTAACTGGTGCGCGATAACCACACTTGGGATAGCCGGATGGCTACAGCCCAGACGGTGGTCTGAAATAATCCCATCAATCTTTTTTTCCCTGACCAAATTCCGCATAAGGCGGTTTTCGGTGAATACGGCACTTACAATCTGCGGCAGTTGAATAGAAATATTCCAATAAA
This sequence comes from Lewinellaceae bacterium, assembly GCA_040382095.1. Lineage (GTDB taxonomy): Bacteria > Bacteroidota > Bacteroidia > Chitinophagales > Saprospiraceae > JADJPL01. Next base: position 135,649 of record JBEIGB010000001.1, on the reverse strand, counting down.
TATTGCTGGTGGGGTATCGCACATCATAAGGCGGGAGTTCCACCGTCTCTATACCGGGAAATTCTTTTCGCAGCAATGCGAGCGGACGTCCGTTCGAACCAAGAACGACTTCATATCCACGCGCAAGCAGTTCACGGACGACTGGGATACTTCGTGTGGCGTGCCCTAAGCCCCAGTCGAGGGGGGCAACAAGAATTCTTTTTTTTGCCATAACTTTAAGCGCTTAAACTAATAATTACTTTATGCTACGCAGAAACCTCAAAAGTTCCTTGTCCGCCCTCCTGCTCATCGCACTCTTATGTTTGCAAAGCTGCAGGACATGTGGTTGCCCGATGGCTTCGAACCTAATTCGTCAAACGGATTTCATCTTCGTTGTTATCAAAGAAGCGGTACTTTGTCAGGTGGCAGTTGTTATCTGGTTTGATCGCCACCCAATGAAGATGCTTGAAATACCATTTTAGCTGCATATTGGGGAAGCCCTTTTTCAAAAATGATTCGACAAAAGGATGGACTACCAGTTTTATTCTGGATTTTGGCCTGGACTGCAGGATGAAATTCAGGTCGCGTGCGATCTCATCAATAACCAGGATAGGCGCGTTGATTTTTCCTGTACCGCTGCAGGTCGGGCAAATCTCCGTAGTATCTATTTTGACTTCCGGACGTACCCGCTGGCGGGTGATTTGCATTAAGCCAAACTTACTGAGCGGCAGTACCGTATGCTGTGCCCGGTCTTTCTTCATTGCCTGCCGCATTGCCCGGAGTACTTCTTTCTTGTGTTCCGGGTTTTTCATGTCAATGAAATCCACGATAATCAGGCCCCCGATATCCCTTAAACGGAGCTGCCGGGCAATTTCTTCCGTTGCTTCCAGGTTGACCTTTAGAATTGAATCGTCGGCAGCACTACTGCTCCCGATTTTATGCCCGCTATTGACATCAATAACGTGCATTGCTTCCGTATGCTCAATAACCAGATAAGCACTACTGGCCATCGTCGCTGTTTTCCCAAAGGAGGATTTAATCTGTCGGCTCACCCCATGGGCCTCAAAAACTGGTTTGACGCCCTTATACAAGGATACGATATCAACCTGTTCCGGGCTGATGGACGACATAAAGCCCCGGATGTGCTGATAGAGCTCTTTATCGTTAACGACGATCCGGTTGAATGAATCGCTCAGCAGGTCCCTAAGGATACTCGAAGTTTTATCCAGCTCGCTCAGCAGCTTAGCCGGAGCTTTTGCGTTTACCGTTTTCAGGAACATATCGTTCCATTTTTCCAGCATCAGGGTCAGCTCCTCATGCAAGTCGGCGACCTTCTTCCCTTCGGCTGCTGTACGCACGATCACGCCGAAGTTTTTAGGGCGGATACTTTCGATAAGATTTTTCAGCCGCTTGCGCTCCTCGGCATTGGCGATTTTCTTTGATACGGCGATGATATCGGTAAAAGGCGTGAGTACCAGGAACCGCCCGGGAATGGTTATCTCACAACTTAGGCGCGGGCCTTTCGTAGAAATCGGTTCCTTTAGGATTTGTACCAGGACTTGTTGCCTTTTCGCGAGTACCTGATCAACTTTTCCTGTTTTCAGGATGTCCGGTTCTACCTGGAATTTATCCAGGCTGGAATTTGGATACTGCCCTGCCACTGCTCCTTCTGTAAACTTAATCAGGGACTTCAACTTTGGGCCTAAGTCAGTGTAATGCAGGAAAGCATCCTTTTTATGCCCGATATTGACGAATGCCGCATTTAGGCCGGGCATGAGCCGGTTAATCTTCCCCAGAAAAATATCCCCTACGGAAAAGTTAGAGTTGGTTTTCTGGTGGTGCAGCTCCACTAACTTACCATCTTCCAGCAGTGCAATTTCTACACCGGAAGCGGTAGCATTAATAATGAGTTCTTTTTCCACAAAAGCGGATTTTAGCACTGGGTATTGCGGCTTAGGGGATATTTGACCTGAACTGTAAAGAGAAGAAAAGTGCTATAGCACGAAAAAAGAACGACCAACATTTTTTCTCACCCAGGGTTAGCAAGTATGTGAGCAGGGGTGTCCAATTAAAAAAGTGCGTAAGAGAAATTATCGCGAACTTTTCGCTTTTCTATTGAGTTCGGTGGGTCAGTCCCGTACAAAGCAAGGCATTTTGCATGAACATGCACATTCCCTCAGACTTGTACCTGAATTTCAGGGGTATCCAAACCTGTCGGCGACGAAAAAGGAACTACCCCCCTAAACACAATACGGCAGGGTTTTTACCATATAGAGCGTACCGAAGCGGCTGCCTCATAAGTCTTTTGCCGCCTCCGGCGGCAGAATATTCTACTGACGTCGCCTTATAAGACCTTTGGCGACACAAGCGGCCAAAGGTCTTATGAGACAGCATCAGACTATAATTTGGCGCACAGCGCTAAAAAATACTTATGAGGCAGCTTTATCCAAAATGCTATTTAGCGGCGTAAGCCACCAAACGCCTTTTAATACAGCCTCAGTATCGAGGGGCCGCATGAACAACGCTATTCTAAAAACTGGTCGGTTCTGATTAACAGCCTTCCATAATATAGCCGCTTTAAACAGCGCAGTGATGCTTATCTGTTTTTCTTCTTATGCCGGTTTTTACGAAGGCGTTTTTTTCTTTTGTGCGTAGCAATTTTATGCCGTTTACGCTTTTTTCCACATGGCATGTGATGTAATTTTTATTAAACCATTAATTTATTTCGTAACCTCTTCGAGGCTATTAAACTCACATCCTACAGGGTTATTACCAGCTAATCCCCCTTGAGTATCTTTACTGAACGCCTGGCTGGTCATTTCTGTTGCAACGTGCGCCTGCTTGTGCCGCTTTTATTTGGTCGCCGAGTGCTTCATAGGCTTGTTGCAGGAGGCAAAAAGCTTCTGTTCGCCCGGAAGCCAGTGCTATTGCTTTTTCAAGACGTTCGACGGCTTTTTCATATTGGCCGGTCTGTATAGCCAGACGGCCGAGCTGATAGTAAACTCCGGCATTTTCAGGATATTCCTGTTGCAGCTGCAGCAGCATCTGTATGCCTTTCATGGGGTTTTCCTGCGGAGGCCGTTCCGTATAAACCAGCGCAAGGTTGATTTTATGGGAAACCTCAGCCGGATCCAGCGATACCGCATTTTCGAAAGCCCCGAGCGCCCGTTTTGCACAGAACGCCTTCAGATTATCTGATTCTGCCCGCTGAAGCCCGATTGCGTATGTTGCCCCGGCAATTCCCCAGCGCGCTCCGTCCGGAGCCTGTTCTGCAATTATTTGTGCATAATGCCCTGCAACTGCGTATGACCCAACATCGAACCATGCCCCGGAAAGCTGCTGCAAACGTGCTAACCTGGCAGTATCTGAGGATGCCATACCGAGTGCTTTTTCCAATAGCTCTAATTGCGCTACTTGTGCCGCAGAACACTTTGCTTTTGCTTCCTGCTTCAGCAATTCAATATCCGTTTCCTCGACCGACAGCACTCTGGACTTTTCCAGCTTCCTGAATTTTTCCGGGGTTGTTTCACATCCGATATACAGGGACAAGGCGAGTACTACCGAGCCCACGATTACAAAGATTTGTGTCCTCGTCATTTTGCGCAGTTAAAAGCAAAAGTAAAGGAAACTAATCTTCATCATCCTCCATATCATAGTCTTTGGGTAGTCCCGTGACCTGTCCTTTGACCTGCTCAACGAACAGCTTGGCGGGTTTGAAGGACGGAATGAAATGCTCCGGAATTTCTATGGCCTGGTTTTTCTTGATGTTACGGCCTATTTTTTTTGCGCGCTTTTTGATAATAAAGCTGCCGAAACCCCGGATATAGACATTTTCTCCCTCTGATAAAGCACCCTTTACCTCCTTGAAGAAGGTCTCTAATGTCACGAGAACATCCACCTTTGGTACGCCGGTTTTTTCGGAAATAGCAGCAACAAGATCGGCTTTTCTCATCGTTATTGGTTGGTTTATAACAAGTTATAAATATTTTGCCCGAATTGGCGAGTCGCAAATTTCTGAATTTTTCGCTAACTTTGAAAGAATTTTTAACTTTTATTTATTCTTGCCCTTAATTTACAGCATTTTATGGGTATCTGCCCCTTTTACCAGCCTTTGTTTCCGTCAATTTGCCATAAAAACCGGGGTTTTTCAACTGCTCTGCGGCCATTCGTCCTGCCTGGATTTCAGCAAATAAAAAATTCATCCCGGCATAATTGACCCATCGCCGCAAGACCGATAAAATTTTGGCGTACGGACACGCTTCGATATATGAAATCATTACCTTTGAGCTTCGCGATGACCAAACGTCAACAAAGACAACCCTCTAAATATTCATTCTGCAGATGCTACTATCCATGACCGGCTACGGAAGGGTCGAAAAAGCCTTTCACAATAAAAGGATTTCCATAGAACTCCGCTCCCTGAACAGCAAGTTTACAGACATCCGGATCAAGAGCCCTCAATACTACAGGGAAAAAGAAATCGAATTCAGAAGAATACTCAATGACCGGCTGGAAAGGGGAAAGATTGAGTTTTCCCTGGACATCGTCTCTATGGAAGATGAAGGAAATTCAGTAATCAACAATTCCCTCTTCAAAAGCTACTACCGGCAACTGCGTCAACTTATGCAGGAACTGGATATTCCTTCCGGGGATATCCTGCAGGCAATCCTGCGCTTGCCGGACGTAGTGTCTGGTCCTACCGAAGGGCCTGACCCCGAAGAATGGGCCATTGTCTGCCAGGGCATTGATGAAGTTACCACCTCATTCGACCTATTCCGCAAGGATGAGGGCAAAGTAATAGAAAAAGACTTGCGCCTGCGCATACACAATATCCTGGATGGCCTACAACTTATCCCGGCCCTTGAAGAAGAACGCATTAGCAGAACAAGGTCGCGGATTTATCAGTCTCTGGAAGAATACCTGGGAAAAGAAAATATTGATGAAAGTCGCTTTGAGCAGGAAATCCTCTTTTACCTGGAAAAAATGGATATCTCCGAGGAAAAATCCAGACTCGCACAACACTGTAATTATTTTCTCGATGAACTTGACGCCCACGTCACACAGAAAGGGCGAAAACTCGCCTTCATTTCACAGGAAATCGGCAGGGAAATCAATACCCTCGGCGCAAAATCGTACTCTTCCGAAATCCAGCGCATCGTAGTGGAAATGAAAGATGAATTGGAAAAAATTAAAGAACAAGTCGCCAATTGTCTGTGAATAAGCTCATCATCCTGACCGCACCTTCAGGTGCCGGTAAAACTACCATCGTACGTCACCTCCTCCAGTCCGTCAGCAGCCTTTCTTTTTCGATTTCTGCAACTACCCGCCCGCGCAGGACATACGAGCAGGACGCCCACGACTACTATTTTCTTAGTGTTGATGATTTCAAAAGGCATATCGAAGCGGGCGATTTCGTAGAATGGCAGGAAGTATATCCGGGTAAATTCTATGGTACCCTCCGTACAGAGATCGAACGTCTGTGGCAGGACGGTAAAGATATCCTCTTCGACATTGATGTCTATGGCGCGCTCAACCTACAAAAGGCATTCCCCGGGCGCTCCCTGTCGATTTTCATCAAACCACCTTCCCCGGAAGTACTCCTCCAAAGGCTTCGGGACAGAAAAACAGAAAACGAAGACGCCCTGAACGAGCGTTTCAAAAAAGCAAAGGAAGAACTGGCTTTTGAAAACAAATTCGACTACGTGGTGGTTAATGATGTACTGAATGTAGCTCTGGCTGATGCCGAAAAACTCGTAAGACGGTTTTTATCTGTCGAATAGCCATTGCCACCCCAAACTGGCCGTCCTATTTCCGAAGCATGCCCCGGTATCTCAAAAGCCCTGTCGTAAAGCCCCTCCTTTCACCCTTTTTAAATGTAAAACGCAATGGAAACCTTGATTACCAAAGGCATACGGGTAAGCGTTGAAAATTCCTACCAGCCCCAATATTCAAATCCATTGGCGAACAAATACATCTTTGCCTATCGGGTAACGATCGAAAACCTTAGCCCTGCTACCGTTCAACTGCTGCGCAGGCAATGGGAGATTATTGATTCCAACGGCGTCCACCGTCAGGTCGAAGGCGAAGGCGTAATCGGTCAGCAACCCATCCTGGAACCCGGGGAAACCCATCAATATGTCTCCTGGTGTCACCTGAACACCGGAATGGGCAGGATGAACGGTGCCTATCAAATGCAGGACAAGTATTCTGAAGAAGTTTTCTTCGTCAAAATACCTGTTTTTGATCTTGTCGCCCCCTTTCAAATGAATTAACTTCCAAAATGAAAAATATCCTCCGCCAGCTTATGCTGGTAATCGCCCTGACTGTGCCGGCAGCCATCCTCGCACAGACGGGATTCCGCATCAGCGGTACCGTCAGATCGGCCGACGACGGGGAGACCCTCCCCGGCGTATCGGTAACCGCCCCCGCACTCGGCATAGGTACTTCTTCCAATGAATATGGCTTTTATTCCCTCCTGCTGCCCACCAGCGATACCGTCGAAATCCTGTTCAGCTTCGTGGGCTTTCAGTCCCAAACCAGGCAGGTCGCCCTACAAAATGACCTCCGCCTCGATATCCGCCTTACTTTTGGCGTCGAACTGGAAACGGTAGAGGTATTGGCAGAAGGAACACGGGAAATTATGGCTTCCCCCCAGATGAGTATTGAAGCAATCAATACCCGGGAAGCCAAAATGATCCCGCTTCTGCTTGGGGAAAGCGATATCCTGAAAGCCATCCAGCTTAAACCCGGTATCCCTTCAGGCTCAGAAGGGGTAACCGGCCTCTTTGTACGCGGGGGCAGTAACGACCAAAACCTTATCCTGCTCGATGAAGCCGTCGTCTATAACCCAAACCACCTGTTCGGCTTCTTCAGCACTTTCAATACCGATGCGGTAAAAGACCTCAAACTATATAAAGGAGGATTCCCCGCACAATACGGCGGACGCCTCTCTTCCGCCATTGATATACGCCTCAAGGAAGGAAACAACCAAAAATTATCAGGTGCCGGCGGTATTGGCCTGCTCGCATCCAGGCTTACCCTCGAAGGCCCTATTCAAAAAGAACGCTCCTCCTTCGTCGTTTCCGCAAGGCGCACCTATATTGACCTTTTTACCCGCGGTATCAACCGCGTTCAGCAAAATAATGGGAGCGATGCGAATCCTATCCCCGATTATTTCTTCTATGACCTGAATGCCAAAGCAAACTTCCAGATCGGGGAAAAAGACCAGATATTCATCAGTGGTTATTTCGGTCGGGATGTGTTCAATTTCACCGGCGATGTGTTCAATTTTAATTTTGACTGGGGCAATGCGACGGGTACCCTCCGCTGGAACCATATTTTCTCCTCCCGCCTATTCGTCAACAACACCTTTACCGTTTCGGATTATCAATACAATATCGGCAATGAACTCATCGGGTTCTCCTCCGACCTGGGCTCCAATATCCGGGATATCAATGCCAAATCCGATTTTTTCTATGCGCTTAACAATAAACACAATATCCGCTTCGGTGCACAGGTGACTGGCCACCGCTTTACCGTCGGCAGGCTCCGCGCAGGTAGCGATGATGGTATCGTATCTTTTTCCTCCGGAAAAAATCTCAATGCGCTGGAATGGGGCACGTATGTTTCTGACGAATGGGAGCCCAACAATATTTTTTCCCTACAGGCAGGATTGAGATGGAGTGGGTTCCTTACCGATAACAAGGCTTATCAGGCCATTGAGCCCAGGGTGGCGGCACGCCTGATTCTTACCCCTGCGATGAGTGCCAAGCTGAGCTACTCCCGTATGGCCCAGTATTTACACCTCGTAGCAAATTCCGGTGTCGCCTTGCCAACAGATGTCTGGTATCCTTCAACCGCCGGCGTGAAGCCCCAATCTGCCGATCAGGTCGCCGCAGGGATTTCCTGGGCACCCGACAAAAAATGGATCCTTACCTCCGAGGTGTATTATAAAAACCTCTACCGGCAATTAGAATTTGTTGACGGCGCGCAGCTCTTCGTCAACGACAACCTCGAAAAAGAGTTTGCCATTGGCCAGGGACGCGCCTATGGGTGGGAAATCAGCATAGAAAAAAAACAAGGTGCCCTCACCGGCTGGATCGGGTACACCCTCGCCCGTGTGACGCGCGAAAATTTCGTGCCACTCGACCCGGCAAGGTCTTTCGCACAACAGGGACAATTCGCCCCTATCTACGATCGCAGGCATGATCTCTCCATCGTGCTTTTCTGGGAAATCAGCCGAAAACTCAGCGCCTCTGCAACTTTCGTGTACGGCTCGGGCGACCTTCGGTGGCTGCCCAATGGAAGATTTACCTTTCAGGATGTACCTGGTACCGAACTGCGAACCCTCGTACCCATTTATCAAAACAGAAATAATTTCCGCCTGCCTGCATATCACCGCCTGGACGCCGGGCTTATCTGGCGCTTCTTCCCTAAATGGGGAGAAAGCGACCTGACCTTCAGCATCGTAAATGCTTATGACCGGCGGAATGTCTTTTTTATTTTCCTCGAACCAGTCTTCCGCCAGCAACAAGGCAATAGTGGTAACCTTATTGATATCCCGACTGGTGTTAAAGCCAAACAGGTTTCCCTTTTCCCAATCCTGCCAGCGATTACCTGGAATTTTAAATTCTGAAACCCATGAAACTATTGCGCAGAATGAATAAGTACGTCTTGCTTGCCCTGACTTCCCTCGCGTTAACCTCCTGTAACCTGGAAAAAGAAATTGAAATCGAGCTGCCAGACTACCAATCCCAGCTAGTCCTGGAATGTTACCTGGAGCCAGGACAGCCCTTCCGCCTTGCCCTTACTAAAAGTGCCGCCTATTTCGATCCCTTTCCTGCCCCGGATAATATCGCCGGATTCCTTCAGGAAATCCTCGTTCCCGGTGCGAAAGTGCAAATCCGGCACAGAAACCGAAGTTATACCCTCAACAATATCCTGTATTTCGATGCCGCTGGCAGGCGATTGTACAACTACTTCTCGCCCACTCCGGTACCCCTGGATACTGTTGAACCTTTTTCTCTCGAAGTGGTAACCGAAGATGGAAAAACCATTACTGCCTCTACCCGGATACTTCCGATAGTACCTATTGACAGCGCAATTATCCAGTTTAAGGAAAGGGATACCCTTGCAAGAGTTCTTACGTATTTTACCGACCCATCATCGGGCACACCCAATTACTTCCGCCGGGTACTTCACCTCAATAGCCTGGACAGTATTCCGCTACAAGATTTTACCGTGGACGACCGCTTCGTGGAAAAAACTTTTGTATTTGGCTCAGGATACGATTACAAACCCGGCGACACCCTGATTTCTACGATTTATCATATTGATGAACCCTACTTCCGTTTTCAGGAAAGTCTTCAAAGAGCTGTTTTCGGCAACGGAAACCCTTTTGCCCAGGCCAGCCCCCTCATCTCCAACCTCGGCGGCAACGCCGGGGCAATCGGCATTTTCACTGGTCTGCGTTTTAGCCGGGTTTATTCTATCGTCAAAAAACAATAGACTTGTTGCGACAGGTCAATTGCTTAGCCGGGCCGCATTGGCAGGAATATGTCCTGTCCTCCCACCCATGTAAAGGCTTTTCAAGCGGGTACGGCCCAGTCGTAATTAATTGGAAAGGTACTTGATCGGCCTTGCCCTGAAGCAATCCCTGTTGGGTTAAAAACCGGAAGCCGGACCGACAACATTATGGTCGGCCCGGCTTCCGGATGATACGTGATTATGCTACTCAGGATAGCGCAGAGGAAGTATATTAGTTCTTTACTGCGTCCCTGATTGCTTTCAGGCTTGGATCAATTTTGACTTCCGTCCTTCTGTTCTGTGCCTTGCCTTCACGGGTTTTGTTGTCGCCTTTTGGCATGGAATCGCCGCGGCCTGCAGCATAAACCTGTGATGGATTTGCACCTTGCTTGATCAGCTCACGGACAACGCTCAGGGCACGGAGTGTGGAGAGTTCCCAGTTATCCTGGAAAGAGGCACCTGCGCTTACTTTATCGGCATCGGTATGGCCTTCAATCTGGAGCTTCACATCCGGGTTATTCTTCAGCGTAGTGGCCAGCTCGGCGAGGGCCTGCTTTTCGGCACGGGTAAGGCCATAAGAACCACTGCGGTAGCTGACCGGCGAAGTAACGACATAGAGGGCGCCACCGCGCTCTTCCAGTTTCAGCCCGCTTTTCTCATAGGCAGTGAAAATCCCATTGATTTCGCTCTTGATTTTGTCCAATTGAGCCTGGGTCATGTTGAGTTTTTCCTGAACCTGGCCAATTTGCCCTTTAGTGGCATTTAGATCGTTGCGGAGGCTGGCAATTTCACCGTTGAGCCGGTTTTTTTCCGCTTCCATATCTGCTTTGAGCTTGGCATTATCCTGCTCAAGACCTTTTACGCGGTTTTGAGTTTCTGCAAGTGCTGCATCGCTAGCCTGCTTACCTGCTGCAAGCTCATCGTATTTTTTCTTGGAAACGCAGGAAGAAAGTACCCCTACCGTGAGGACAAGGATTAGGAAGTTAAAGACGAGACGCATGTTTCTTGAAATTTGATGAACAAATTGGATCGTTTGCTTGGTTTTTGACGCGATTTGAAGGGTGGGAATAATATATGATAACCACCGCTCAATTTATCAATGCAAAACAATACATTTTTCTCAACAATACAAAGATTATCCCAAATTAAAACAGGATTGCCGCAATTTGTAGTTGACTGCAAGTATTTTACTGCCTTCAGCAGCGAAATGACCAAAAAAGCTCCCATAGGCAGGAAAGGACCATTTTTACCCCGCGTTATATAAAAAAATGAGGCTGTCCGAAAATAATATTTTTTGGCGGTGCAAGCCGCAAAATGAAGAGCCAGGGGCTTTTTACACCGTCCCGTTACGCCGCATATTATTCAGCACGTTTTAGGATTTTAGCTGGCAGATACCCCCCCTAAGATCCCCATATACGGGGTAACCTGCCGGATATCCGGATTTTGCCCGCTACAGTGCATCTATGAAAATCCAAACAAGTATCAATTTAAGCAAAAAAGCCTATTTTTGTGCATTACATACGCTTTTAAATCACATCTCCTGCAATGAAGTACGCAATTACCACAGATGGTAACTTCAAGTATATCGAAACGACCCCCGGTGGGGAAGTACTCCTCCTACTGCACGGTTTATTTGGCGCCTTGAGTAACTTTGAAGGCATATTGCAACGGTTCGCGGGAAAATACAACGTAGTAGTTCCCATCCTGCCTATTTTTGAGCTTCCGCTCAGAAAAGTTTCCGTTTCCGGCCTGGTAGAACATGTCGCTGAATTCGTAGAATTAAAAAAATTCGACAAAGTCCACCTATTAGGCAATTCCCTCGGCGGCCATATTGCCATTCTCTATGCTCTTGCCCATCCCGAACATATTGCCTCCATAATTTTGACGGGAAGCTCCGGTTTATTTGAAAACAGTATGGGTTCCAGCTTCCCTCCGAGGAACAACTATCAATTTATCAAAGAAAAAACGGAAAGCACCTTTTATGATCCTGCCGTAGCCTCCCAGGAACTCATTGATGAGGTCTTTTCCACCGTCAACGACCGGAACAAGGCGATCAGGATTATCACTACCGCCAAATCTGCTATTCGTCATAACCTGGCAGACAAACTCCATCTCATCAAAGTGCCTACTTTACTCGTCTGGGGCAAGCAAGACACCATCACCCCTCCGTTTGTCGGCGAAAAATTCAAAGAACTCATCCCTAATGCTACCCTTATTTTCATAGACCAATGCGGCCACGCGCCGATGATGGAGCACCCCGAAACCTTCAATGAATATCTGGCGAATTTCCTGGAGAAGTCCTCACTGACAGCAATCACGGCATAGTATATGTTGATGAAGGATGCCCAACCCTAATGAACCAAAAACTTTCATCCATGCTCCACGTCACTCCACAGCCCCAACGATTTCGTCCTGCCATATCTATCCTGGCTTTTGCTATGGTCCTCCATGCCTGTTCCTCTACGGGCAAAATAGCCCAGGATGGAAAAATAGCTGGCAATAAAGAAAAAGTGGACTTAGACACCCTTTTCGTCGAAGCGGATAAACCGGCCAGTCTCAAACGCGCAGATGAATACTCCATCAATCCCTATAACCCCAGTCATACAAGGGAAAATGACCTCCTCCATACCCGCCTCGAACTACGTTTCGATTTCCAACAGGAAATGGTTATCGGAAAGGCTGTGCTGGAGTTTAAACCTTTTTTCCATCCCGTCCGTACCCTTACCCTCGATGCGAAAGATTTCCAGTTAAATAAAGTCACGTTTGCCGGGGAAAATACTGACCTGCCGTACACCTACGATGGGAAAAACCTGGTTATTGAACTGGGAAAAACCTTTACCCGGGACCAGCGATATTCTATCCTCGTCGAATATGCAGCAAAACCCTCCGCAACAGGTGGCAGCGCTGCAATTACTTCTAATCAGGGCCTCTTTTTCATAAACCCCAGAGGCGAAGAACCCGATAAACCAACCCAAATCTGGACACAGGGGGAAACGGAATGGAATTCGCGTTGGTTTCCGACCATAGACAAACCCAACGAACGCTCTACTCAGGAAATGCTCCTCACCGTACCTAAGCGCTTCGCCACTCTATCTAATGGTATCCTGGTGAATTCGACCGATAATCCCGACGGCACCCGTACAGATTACTGGAAAATGGATCAACCTCATGCCCCCTATCTCTTTATGCTGGCCGTTGGCGAATATGCCGTCATCAAAGATTCCTGGAAAGGAAAAGAGGTCGCCTATTACGTCGAGCCGGAATACGCCGAATCTGCCCGGTATATCTTCGCACACACACCGGAAATGCTCGATTTCTTTTCCCAAAAGCTGGGCATTGACTATCCCTGGCAAAAATACGCTCAGATTGTGGTGCGGGATTATGTCTCCGGTGCCATGGAGAATACTACCGCCGCCGTATTCGGGGAATTTGTACAAAAACACCGCAGAGAACTTATTGACGACCATAACGATAAAATCGTTGCCCACGAATTGATACATCATTGGTTCGGAAACTTCGTCACCTGCGAAAGCTGGGCCAACCTTACCATGAATGAAGGCTTCGCCAATTACAGCGAATACCTCTGGCTGGAACATAAATATGGTAAGGACGAAGCAGACTTCCACCTCTTTCAGGAATGGCAGGGATATCTGCAAACGAGCCCCGACCAGCTACATCCGCTCATCCACTTTGGATACGAAGACAATGAAGAAATGTTCGATGCCCATAGCTATAATAAAGGTGGGGCTATCCTACACATGTTGCGCAATTACCTGGGCGACGAGGCCTTCTTCTCTGCTTTGAACTTATACCTCACCCAAAATGCTTTCAAAACCGTAGAGGCGCATCAGCTCCGCCTCGCTTTTGAAGAAGTGAGCGGCGAAGACCTCAACTGGTTCTTCAACCAGTGGTACTTTAGCCCCGGACATCCGGAACTGAACATCACTTATGGCTTCGACGCCCAGAAAGGAGAAGCAACCGTGTACGTGGAACAATCCCAAAACCCCGACCGCTATCCCGCTATTTTTGAACTCCCGGTGACCATCGCCGTCTTTTCCGGTGGAATGGTGCAGAGATACCCGGTACGGATCAACCAACGGGTACAAAAGTTTAGCTTCAAATGTAGCCAAAAACCTGACTTGATCGTCTTCGACAGCGAGCGCACACTGCTCGGGGAATTCCGGGACAATCTGACTGATGAACAGCTCGTCTTCCAGTTCCTCAACAGCACCCAATTGCTCGATCGTTTCGATGCTCTCCGCCGGCTTACACAAAAAGAAAGCACCCAGCTTCCCCGGCTGTACCCTGCCGCCTTAAAGGACCGGCACTGGGGCCTCCGCGCAACCGCACTCGAAGGACTTCAGAAAGGCTCAATGCCCAATATACCGGAAATACTGCAAAAACTCGCTACGCAAGACCCCCACGCCGAAGTCAGAGCACAGGCTTTACTAAAATTAACACAATTCGATATCGCCAAATCCCAGGAAACGGCTATTGAAGCAATGAATAACGATTCTGCTTACAGCGTACTCGCCATTGCCCTGGAAATACTGCACCAAACGGATCCCCAAGCTGGAATTCAGGCTGCCACACGCCTGGAAAACGAAAAAAGCGAGGACATTATCCTCGCTATCAGTGAAATCTATAAATTAAGCAACAATCCCGACCTAATCCCCTTCTTTGAAAAAAACCTGCGCAAACTCAATGCGTTCAATGCCATCCAGTTTATTTCCAATTACCAGGAATTTGCTTTCTCGCTCGGTAGCGCGACCGCTGATAACGCCGCCCAAATCCTGAAATCCCTCGCACTGGATATCACCCAAAACCCGTGGAGAAGGCTCGGCGCTACAAGGGCCCTCAACGATATGCGCAATGCCTATCGCAAAGAGGCCAACAATTCCCGCGATACCCAAATAAGGGCAAGCCTGGAAGCTAAAGTCGCCAACATTAGTAAAGCTATTGATGAAATAAAATTTTTTGAGCCTAACGAAGACCTCAAGGCAATTTACCTCCAGTTTGAACTTAATCCAAGGGATTGATCGTTATTATAGAATGCCTAAATGCCGGGTGGCTTAAGCACTTAACTAAACCTCTCGAAATAATACTGCAAATTTGTTGAATTTTATGGCCGGCCCATACGAGGTTGTGTGAAAAGTATCCCGCCGCCTTCTACAGCGAGGGAAAGGGACTTTTTACACAACCCCACATTGCGGCTTTGCCAGGCTACGCCGGGTCCTTTATGATCCGGCCATTCTTTATCCGCAAAATGGTATGTCAAATATGAAGGCACAGGAAAACTATCAGTTACTCATCGGGAAACTGGATCAATTCATCCGAAAATATTATCTGAACAAACTCCTCCGTGGCGCACTTTACACCACAGGCCTTGTTCTGGCCTTATTCCTGGCCAATAGCGTCCTCGAATATTTCTTTTATTTCTCTCCACCGGTAAGGATGTCCATGGTTTATTCCTCTTTGGGAATCAGCGCCCTCGCACTTGGTGGCTGGGTACTTGACCCTCTGTTCAGGTATTTTCGCCTCGGCAAGGTCATCAGCCACGAGCAAGCTGCGGTAATTATCGGAAACCACTTCCTCGATGTAAAGGATAAACTCCTCAATATCCTGCAGTTACAACAACAAGCCAGCGCTTCAGACAACGCAGCACTGATCCTGGCGAGTATCAATCAAAAATCCGAGGAAATCCGCCCGGTGCCTTTCAAAGCGGCAATTGACCTCGCGCAAAATAAAAAATATCTGCGCTTTGCCCTCCCCCCCCTGCTCGTCCTGATGGTGCTGCTGTTTGCAGCCCCAAGTGTTATACAGGAAAGTACCTATCGCCTCATTAATAACTCCAGAGAGTTCTTCCGGCCTGCCCCCTTCGGTTTTAACCTTGAAACATCCAACCTCCAGGTTATCCAATACGAGGATTTCAACCTCAATGTCCAAATTGAGGGCGACCAGCTTCCCAATGAAGCATATATCGAAATTGACGACTATCGCTACCGGCTGAACAAAGAAAATGCCGCCGCTTTCTCCTACCTCTTCAAAAATGTTCAGAACGACGTTTCGTTTCGCCTCGTCGCAGCAGGAGTATTTTCCAGAAAATATACCCTCAAAGTACTGCGAAAACCTAATCTCGCCACTTTTGAAGTCGAACTCAACTACCCCGACTACACCGGCAAAAAAGATGAAAGACTGGAAAATGTCGGCGACCTGATTGTCCCGGAAGGCACCCAGGTCAACTGGGCGTTCAAAGCGCTGCATACCGATGAAGTGCGTTTGAAGTTCTCGCTTGGAACGACAATCCAATATGCAAAACGCTTTGCCACCGATCTGTTCAGCTTCGGTAAAAAAGTCAACCGAAGTGAAGCTTACCACCTGTTTTTTATCAACCAGGATGTACCTAAAGGTGATTCTGTGAGCTATTCTATTACTGTTATCCCAGACCAATACCCCACCATCAGCGCAGAACGCTTTGTGGACAGCACCAATAGCCGGGTACAATTCTTTGCCGGAGAAAGCGCAGATGATTATGGCCTCCGCAATATTTCCTTCAATTATCGCATCAAACCTGCCGAAAAACCACAGGGCGAGCTGATTACCGTGCCCCTCGCACGCCCTAATGCAAAACAAGCCAGCTTCCAATATTCCTTCGACCTCAATCAGCTTACCCTCGCCCCGGGTGATGAGGTCTCCTATTACTTCGAGGTCTTCGATAATGACGCAGTCAATGGCCCGAAATCCTCCCGCACCAATATCATGGTCTATGCAATGCCAACCCTTAAAGCCTTTGAAGCAATGGCCGAAAAAAACGACCAGCAAATCAAAGATAATCTCCAGAGCGCCCTGGCAGAATCCCGAAAAGTCCAGCAACAAATGAAAAAATTGCGGGAAAAACTGCTCCAGGAAAAAGAAATCAACTGGCAAACCCGAAAAGAACTCGAAAAACTCCTGGAACGCCAAAAACAACTGCAACAAGAAATCGAAAAAGCAAAGGAAGCTTTCAACGAAAATCTCGAAAATCAGGAGCAGTTTACTCAAAACGATGAACAAACCCAGGAAAAACAAGACCAGCTCCAAAAAATGATGGACGAAACCATGAACGAAGAACTCCAAAAGCTCATGGAACAACTCGAAGAACTCCTCCAAAAAATGGAAAAAGACCAGGCCCTCGATATGATGCAAAAAATGGAGTCCCGCGACAAACAAGTCGAAATGGACCTCGAACGCCTCATGGAACTATTCAAACAAATGGAACTGGAACAGGAAATGAAAAATGCCATAGACAAACTCCAGGACCTCGCCGAACAACAGGAAAAACTCAGCAAGGAAACCCAAAATGCCGAGGAAGACATGAAAGAGAAACTCATGGAAAAACAGGAAGATATCAATAATGATTTCCAGGAGCTCAAAGAACAGATGGACAATATCGAAAAGAAAAACGAATCGCTCGAAAAACCCCAGGACTTAGGCGATAATAAAGAGGACATGAAGGATATCCAACGGGATATCAACGAAAGTAAAATGAACCTCAACCAAAATCAAAACCAAAAAGCCGCCCAGTCCCAGAAAAATGCCGCGCAAAAAATGAAAGAAATGGCCAATAACATGAATTCCAAAATGCAGTCCCAGCAAATGGAACAAATGATGGAGGATATGCAGGCCCTGCGCCAATTACTGGAAAACCTCGTCGGCCTCTCTTTCGACCAGGAAGCCCTGATCAAAAAACTGGAAAAATCCGAGATCAATACGCCTCGGTATGTTAGCCTCGTCCAGGAACAATTCAAAATCAAAGACGACTTCCGCATCGTACAGGATAGCCTCCAGGCCCTCGCAAAACGCGTGTTCCAAATCGAATCCTTCGTGACAGGAAAAGTTACCGATATCGTGGAAAATATGTCCGCCAGCCTTGATGATCTCGAGGAACGCCGAAAATTCCAGGCCGCCGACCACCAGCAAAGAACCATGAAAAACCTCAACGACCTGGCCCTCATGCTCAGCGAAACCATGAACCAGATGCAACAGCAAATGTCCATGATGATGTCCGGATCCCAAATGTGCGGCAAACCCAATCAAAGCGGAAAACAACCCCAGGATAAAATCTCCCAGGGGCAACAACAACTCAATGGACAAATGCAGCAAATGCGCCAGCAAATGGATAAACAAGGCCAAAACCCCTCGGCTAAAGATTTCGCCCAGATGGCCGCCAGACAAGCCGCTCTGCGCAAAGCCCTGCAGGAAAAACAACGCCAGCTTCAACAACAAGGCAAGGGATCCAATAAAGACTTGAAAGAACTGATTGACCAAATGGATAAAACAGAAATTGACCTGGTCAATAAACGCCTCACTAACGAAATGATTAAGCGCCAGCAGGATATCCTCTCCCGTTTACTGGAACACGAAAACGCCGAACGCCAGCAAGAGTTTGACGAAAAACGCAAATCCGAAACCGCAGGCGAAATGCAACGCAAAATGCCCCCCGCACTGGAAGAATATATCCGCCAACGCAAAGCAGAAATCGAACAGTTCAAAACAGTGTCCCCAAACCTCAAACCTTACTATAAAAACCTGGTGGAAAACTATTTCAATACGCTCAAAGGGGCCAGCCCTTCCCAAGGTTCAAAATAAGGCGTCGCCAACCTCATGCAGCTTCGCCAATTATTCCTGGCACATGCCGCTCAAACCAGTCCATTCCCTCTGCTCGTCGAAATCGGGCGCGCAGAGGGAATATGGCTGTTCACCCCTGAAGGAAAACGCATCCTCGACCTTATCTCAGGAATTGGCGTGAGCTCCATAGGACACCGCCACCCCGCCGTAATCTCAGCTATCCAGGCACAGCTGGACAAGTATCTCCATGTAATGGTCTATGGGGAAATGATCCTCGAACCTTCTACTAAGCTCGCCGCACTGCTCTGTGACCAACTGCCCCAACACCTCGACAATGTCTATCTGGTCAATTCAGGTACAGAAGCAACGGAGGGCGCCATGAAACTCGCCAAAAGATTCACCGGCCGCGCAGAAATTATCTCCTGCAAATTCGCCTACCATGGCAGTACCCAAGGTGCTGCAAGCCTGATGTGGCCAACTGATTTTACCCAGTCTTTCTACCCGCTGCTGCCCGGTATCCGGCATATTGATTTCAACTGTTTTTACTGCCTTCACCAAATCAATACCCACACCGCCGCCGTAATTGTCGAACCTGTACAAGCAGAATGGGGCGTGCGTACACCCGCACCAGGCTACCTCAAAGCACTTCGCAAACGATGCGACGAAACCGGCGCCCTGCTCATCTTTGACGAAATCCAGACAGGGTATGGCCGAACAGGTTCCCTTTTTGCTTTCGAACAATACGGCGTACACCCGGATATCCTCTTGCTCGCCAAGGGTATGGGCGGCGGAATGCCCATCGGCGCCTTTATCGCACCGAATAAAATCATGCGCTCCCTAAGCGAAAATCCTATACTCGGGCATATCACCACCTTCGGAGGCCATCCCGTAAATAGTGCCGCAGCTCTCGCTACCCTCGAAACCCTGCTCGCCACTGACCTGATCGCAGCGGTTAAACGCAAAGAAGCCCTATTCCGCTCCCAACTCCAACACCCTCAAATCCTCAATGTACGCAGCGCCGGCCTCCTCATCGCAGTAGAACTGTCATCCTTCGAACACGTGCGTCGTACTATCGCTTTCTGTATGGAAAAAGGTATATTAATAGACTGGTTCCTGTTTAACGACCGCTCCCTGCGTATCGCCCCACCCCTGATTATCCAGGAAACCGAAATCCTGTGGGTTTGCCAGACTATCCTTCAAGCACTCGAAAGTCTTTGAATATCCCCGCAAATAGGTCGGTTATATGACTTTCCTGAGACTGGCTTTCGGGATATTGAGCTGATCGCGGTATTTTGCTACCGTCCGGCGTGCTATGTTGTAGCCCTTCTCCTGTAAAAGCTGGGTAAGCCGGTCATCGGAAAGCGGATTGCGCTTTTGCTCACTCCCAATCAGCTCTGTCAGTATCTGTTTGACTTCCAGCGTAGATACTTCCTCCCCTTCGCTATTTTGCATCGCCTCAGAAAAAAACTCCTTCAGCCGCCTCGTACCATATTCCGTCTGTACAAACTTGCTGTTCGCTACCCGGGAAACTGTAGAAACATCCAATCCGGTCAGATCGGAAATATCCTGAAGGATCATGGGGCGGATTTTCTTTTCATCCCCGGTAAGAAAATATTCCTTTTGCAACTGTAAAACCGCGTACATCGCCTTAAACATGGTTTCGTGGCGCTGCCGAATGGCATCAATAAACCAGCGGGCAGCTTCAATTTTTTGCTTGATAAAGTGCGCAGCCTCTTTTTCTTGTCTGCTCAACAAATGCTTTCTTTTGCGCTCCACATAATTGCGCAGCATTTCCTTGAAATACTCACTCACCCTAAGATCAGGAGCGTTGCGCGCGTTAAGGGTCAGCTCTAATTCACCGTCGCGGTTATATACTACAAAATCCGGAATGATGTACTGCGCATATACCGAAGATTGGTCACCAACATACGCACTCGATGGCTTGGGATTCAGCTTTAAAATCAACCGGATAACACTTTTAAGATGATCCTCCCCAATCCCTAAACTACGCTGTAGTTTTTCATAGTGCTTTTTTGAAAAAGCTTCAAAATACCTGCTTACAACCCGCTGAGCCAGGTGTAGTAACTGAAGTGCCGCGTCATCCCCTGTTCCTGAAGATACTTCGACGAGATTGTTCAACTGAATCAACAGGCATTCTTGCAAATCCCTGGCCCCCACCCCAGGCGGGTCAAGCCGCTGGATTTTTTTCAATACCCTCAAAATATCATCCTCCTCAACATTCATGTTCCTGGTGAACAACAGGTCGTCAGCTATCGAAACAGGCTCGCGGCGAAGATAGCCGTCGTCGTCAATACTGCCGATAATCTGTTTCGCAATTTCAATCTCCTCCGGCGCACCAAATTCCATCAACCCAAGCTGCTGATCAAGATACTCGTGAAATGACCGCTCTACGGCCATTGGCGCCTGGCGTTCCTCCTCCTCCACATACCCCTGCTCCCCTTGCGTTTTATAACTATCCCCATCTTCCCCCACATCCATGTAATCGTTCACATAATCCTCAATTTCCCGGTTTTCTTCCATGCTATCCTCAGATTCCTCTGATTCCCCCGCGGCCTCTGTTTCCTCCCCCGAAAATTCATCCATCTCCTGGTCCTCGCCCTCCTCAAGCACCGGATTAATCTCCAACTCCTCCTTGATCCGCTGCTCGAGCAGCACCGTCGGCACCTGCAGCAGCTTCATCAGTTGTATCTGCTGCGGGGACAGTTTTTGTAGCTGAACTTGTCGTTGTCGTAGCCCGGTCTTCATACCTCAGATTACTTTTTTCGTTTTCGTGGCTACCTGGGCTTTTTGCTACAGCAATAATAGCTGCAACCCGATAACCCATTTAACGCCCACATCATTTCATATTAATAAAAAAACAATGTAATGGGTTTTTTATTAATGGCCAAATTTTACAACAAAAATCATTCCAAAATGATTTAAGCCGGCGGTTGGTTTTTCACCGCCAAAATAATAACCCCCTATCCCAGTTTATTTCCATAAATAAATGTATGTTCGAAGGGTATTTTACCCAACAAGATTATTGCGGCTTTTCAAAAATTATCCTGCATAATGAATCCTGCCGAAAACCTAAGTTCTCTGAGAAGTCTGATGCGCCAGCGAAATATTGACGCATACCTGATCCCCTCTGCTGATCCACACCAAAGCGAATATCTCCCCAATCACTGGAAAAGCCGGGAATGGCTGAGCGGCTTTACGGGATCAGCCGGAATACTCGTTGTAACCCAATCCTTTGCCGGCCTTTGGACAGACGAGCGCTATTTTTTACAGGCGGAACAAGAACTCGAAGGATCCGGTATCCTATTGAAGAAACAGCAAATCCCTCATTCGCCCGAACACATCGCCTGGCTGAAAGACCACCTGCCAAAAGGTGCCGTGCTCGCACTCGACGGCCGCCTGTTCTCCATCCGTCAGGTCCAGTTCATCGAAAAACATTTCAACGCAGCAGGTATTTCCCTGGATATCCATACCGACCTCATTGACCTGATATGGAAAGACCGCCCACCTTTACCCGAACACCAAATCTTTGAACACGACACCCTTTATGCCGGTATTACACGAAAAGAAAAAATTGAACAGGTGCGGGCCGCCGTACAGAAACAGCAAGCTGCCTGGCTCCTCTCCTGTGCCCTCGATGATATTGCCTGGGCGCTGAACCTGCGCGGGAGCGATATCGAATGCAACCCCCTCTTTATCGCTTATCTGCTTATCGGCCCCAATACAACGACCCTCTTTACCCCAGCCACAAAGCTATCTGAACAGCTCCGAAGGCAACTGGAAAAAGAGGGACTTCGGATCAGACCTTATCGCGAAATCGAAACAGCGCTCCGCAGCCTGCCCGGATCCTCCGTCGTCCTCACCGACCCCGAATCAACCAACAGCCTGCTACACGACTGTATCCAGCATACTCAAGTCATTTATGGGAATAATCCGATCCGGGAACAAAAAGCCATAAAAAACCCTACGGAAACCTTTCATATCCGACATGCGATGCGAAATGACGGCGTCGCACTTGCCAAACTGTTTATCTGGCTGGAGGAACAATTATCGCAGGGCAACCATGTCAATGAATATCAGGTGGCCGAACAACTCAAAACATTCCGCGCCCTGTATCCGGAATATAAAGGGGAGAGCTTCCCGGCCATAGTCGGCTATAATGCCAACGGGGCAATTATCCACTATCGCCCGCAGCCCCGCACTGCCGCCACACTCTATAAGACTGGCATCCTGCTCCTGGATAGCGGTGGGCAATACCTCAACGGTACCACGGATATCACCCGTACGATTGCCCTGGGAACCCCATCGGCTGCACAAAAGTTTCACTACACCCAAGTATTGAAAGGCCACATTGCGCTCGCATCAGCACATTTCCCGAAAGGTACCGTCGGCATACAACTGGATGCACTTGCACGTGCGCCTTTATGGCGAAACGGACTCAATTTTGGGCATGGAACCGGACACGGCGTCGGGTTCTTCCTCGGGGTTCACGAAGGGCCACAGGGGTTCGCAGGCAGTACCGTCACCTCAAGGGGTACGACCCCTTTAGCCCCCGGAATGCTCACATCGAATGAACCCGGGTACTACCTCCCGGGCCACTACGGTATCCGCATCGAAAACCTTTTACTCTGCCAGCCATCGGCGCATCATGAAAACTTCCTTGCCTTAGATACCGTTTCCCTCTTTCCCTTTGATTTGCAGCTCATCGAGGTAAGTGCCCTCTCTGCCGAGGAAGTAGTCTGGTTAAACGATTATCACGATAAGGTGTTTGAAGGATTAGCACCTGGTCTTAACGAAACCGAAAAGCAGTGGCTGGCAGAAAAATGTCGGCGGGTTTAGGCCAGTTCATTTAACTAATTCTGGTGCAGTTTACTTCTTATGGCCAACGAAAAAAACGACATACGAAAATTTTCCCTCGAAGCACTCCAAGAGGCTTTACATGCCCTGGGACAACCCGCATACCGGGGCCGGCAAGTCCATGAATGGCTATGGCAGAAAGGTGCTTTCTCTTTCGACGATATGAGCAACCTGCCCAAAAGCCTTCGCTCTACCCTTGAAGAGCGCTTCGCCATATATGCGATTGCCGAAGATAAGGTTCAGCGAAGCCTCGACGGTACGATAAAAACGCGTTTCCGGCTCCATGACGGATACCTGATCGAATCCGTCCTCATTCCCGTGCCGGAAGAAAACCGCTTCACCGTATGTGTCTCCTCTCAGGTGGGTTGCAGCCTTACCTGCTCTTTCTGCGCAACCGGCAAGATGAAGCGCGTCCGAAACCTGGATCCCGCTGAAATTTTTGACCAGGTTCTCCTCGTCAACCGGCAATCCATGGAAGTTTTTGGGCATCCCCTTACAAACATCGTTTACATGGGTATGGGCGAACCACTCCTCAACTATGCCA
Organism: Lewinellaceae bacterium; assembly: GCA_040382095.1. Taxonomy (GTDB): domain Bacteria; phylum Bacteroidota; class Bacteroidia; order Chitinophagales; family Saprospiraceae; genus JADJPL01. The sequence goes on along the minus strand of JBEIGB010000001.1, from coordinate 112,119 downwards.
ATGTCATGGAGTCTATTCAGAAAATCTGCTCCCCGCAGGGGCTTCATATTTCGCCCCGCAGAGTGACCATCAGCACCGCAGGTATCGCCAAAATGATCCGAAAACTCGCGGATGACGGCACAAAAACCAATCTCGCACTCTCCCTACACGCAGCAGACGACCTCAAACGAAATGAAATTATGCCTATAAATGAGCAGAATAATCTCGAAACCCTGACAGAAGCACTCGAATATTACTACAAGGTTACTAAAAACCGCATCAGCTTTGAATATATCGCCTTCCAGCATTTCAACGATGCCCGCGAAGATGCCATAAACCTCGCAAAACTATGCCGCCGATTCCCTGTCCGGGTCAATATCATCGAATATAACCCAATTGATAATGCCCCGTTCTCCAAATCTGAAGAAGACCGCATTGATGCATTCGCACAGTTCCTGCGCAGGCAGGACATCATGGTCACCGTCCGCAGAAGCCGGGGAAAAGATATTGATGCCGCCTGCGGCCAGCTGGCAAATAAAGACGCTTAAACCAACATTTTCTGTGCCCTTAAAAAAAAGCGCCCATGAAATTAATCATGGACGCTTTTGCGCCTCAGGTAGGGCTCGAACCTACGACCTACGGATTAACAGTCCGCCGCTCTAACCGACTGAGCTACTGAGGCAGATAGAAATATTCTTTCTGGCTCCTTTTAAAAGGCGAGTGCAAAGTTATGCTTCTTAAGAATAAGATGCAATATTTGCATTCAAATTTTTACAATAATTTGATGGCTATGCCAAAAGTGCGTACCCCTGCTTTGACCGTAAAGCCCCCAACGTGCTTTAAACCGGGCGGATGCCCATAAATCTAAAGATATGAGCTTGCTTACTGTTGGAACAGTCGCATTTGACAACATCGAAACTCCATGGGGTAAAAAGGAACGGGTTGTCGGCGGTGCAGCGACCTATATTTCCCTGGCAGCATCCTATTTTACAGAGGATATTCGATTGGTATCTATCATTGGGGATGATTTTCCGGATGATTTTCTTGAGGGAATGCGCAAACGCGGTATTGATATGGCCGGTTTACAAATCAAACAGGGGGAAAAGTCCTTTTTTTGGGCAGGACGTTATCACAACGACCTGAATACCCGGGACACCCTGGATACTCAACTCAACGTACTGGCCAATTTCAACCCTACCCTTCCGGATAAGTATAGACAAGCCGACTTCGTCATGCTCGGCAACCTCACCCCAATCGTTCAAATGCAGGTGATCGAGCAAATGGAGCGCCGTCCAAAGCTGATCGCGCTCGACACGATGAATTTTTGGATGGATACCGCTATGGACGGACTCCGTGCTGTGCTCAGGCAGGTGGATATGCTCATCATCAACGATGAAGAAGCAAGACAATTATCCGGCCAACATTCCCTTATCAAAGCAGCAGGGATCATACATGAAATGGGGCCGCGCTCCATCGTTGTTAAAAAAGGAGAGCATGGCGCATTTCTCTTTGAGGGCGACAACGTCTTTTTCGCCCCTGCCCTACCGCTTGCAGAAGTATTTGACCCCACAGGTGCCGGTGATACTTTTGCAGGTGGCTTCATGGGATATCTTACCAAAACCGGCGATACCAGCTTTGAAAACCTGAAACGCGCCGTCATTTTTGGCTCCGCCATGGCTTCTTTCTGCGTAGAAAAGTTTGGAACGGAACGTCTGCTAAACCTAAGCCCCCAGGATATTTCCGACCGGGTACAAAAATTCGTAGCACTGGTACATTTCGAAGTCTGACCCCTGCGCTTTTTTAATCTTCTTCGATTACCGCAGATAGCCGCCGTTCCACTAAAGCCTCTTTTTTGGGGATTAGCACGCTGCGGGGAGCTGTTTTTACAGTAGCCTTCCCCTTGAAATGAATAATCATGGAAAGCTGCTCCGCCTGCTCAGAAGTGTGGCCAAGCACTTCTATGAAACACTGGATAACCCATTCGAAAGTATTGAAATCATCGTTATAGACTACCAGCCGGGCCTGGTGCCCAATGTCTGAGTCCTCGATATCTTCTGCCACCAGTACTTCGTCCAGATCTTCCTCGGGATGCGATGCTTTCAAATAGTGGTCCATAAATCTTACTGTAAGCTATTCAGCGTATTTTTAACTTCTTCGAAATTTGGCAGATCACCAGCACTTTCCAACACTTCTGCATAGCGAATCACCCCCTGGGCATCAATAACGAAAGCCGAACGCTTGGATACCCCCTTCATGTCAAAGACAAAATTTTCGTATAACGCACCATAAGCCTTAGAAACCTCTTTGTTGAAATCAGCCAGCAATGTGAAATTCAGGTGTTGATCTTCCTTAAATTTAGCAAGGGTAAAGATTGAATTCACAGAAATAGCAAGTATCTCGGCATTCAATCCATTATAAACAGCGATATTGTCCCTGGCACTGCAAAGCTCCGCCGTACAGACACTTGTAAATGCCATTGGAAAAAATAGCAAGACAACGTTTTTACCCTGATAATCACTAAGGGAAACTTCTTTTTTTGCTTCGGAAAACAGTGTGAATTCCGGAGCTTTGTCACCTACTTGTAGCATGCGTATTGTTTTTATGAATGTTTTGGAATATTTATACAGCCAGGGTATTGCGACAGGTTCAGCATAGTGTTCGGCAAAAAAGAATCTTTTTAGCCTGCGGTGATTCTATCACACCAATGCGGGTATCATCATTTAAACGCTATTTGTCTGCGCGTATGTATATCAAAATAACGAGATGCAAAAATTGTTCATACAACCTGTTCAAAGGGCATATTTAGAACTTCACATCGCTGTTTTTCTGTTTGGGTTCACCGCTATTCTCGGCAAGCTCATACAGATGAATGCGTTCATGCTTGTATGGTGGCGCGTTTTGATTACCAGCATCAGCCTGCTCCTGTTTATGAAAGGCGGGGCAGCCATTAGAAAGCTTCCCCAAAGGCTTGTTATCCGGGTAATGGGCGTAGGGGTTTTGGTCGCTTTACATTGGTTGTTGTTTTATGGTGCAATAAAAGCTGCGAATGCTTCCGTTGCGCTGATTGGGATGGCAACTGTTGCTTTTTTCACCGCATTGATCGAACCTGTCGTAATGCGCAGGAGGGTCAAAGCACTTGAACTTGGCTTAGGACTATTGGTGATACCCGGTATCGTACTTATCGTAAACAGCATACAGGAAGGGTTTATTTTTGGGATGGCCCTGGCGCTGACATCTGCCTTCTTAGCCGCATTATTCGGTACGCTCAACAAATTTTATATCGCGAAAGATACCGACCCTGTTGCACTGACATTTCTACAACTCAGTAGTTCCTGGCTTTTCCTTTGTCTGTTGCTATGGCCGGTTGAACGTACCTTCCATATATTAGATGACGGTTTTTTTCCCTCTACCCTGGAAGATTGGGGATATATGGCATTGCTGGCCTTACTCTGTACTACTATCGGATACGTATTGGCTATCCGTTCTCTTCGGCACCTTCCCGCCTTTGCTTTCAACCTGACGATTAACCTTGAGCCAGTGTACGGGATGCTTCTCGCCTGGGCGATTCTGGAAGAGCACAAATCCGTGGGGCCGAAATTTTATATCGGTGCTGGCCTCATTGTCCTTATCGTCTCTCTGTACCCCTGGCTTCAGAAAAAGGTTGGGAATGGCTAGGCATCCATAAAACGAAAGCCGAACACTTGTCTTGTTAAAAGCCTGTCCGCACAGTGCTTATTTAGTGCTATCCACATCCTGATTTGCAGGGTCCAGCTCATCTTCGATATTATAGCCATCCTCTTCCGTTGCGGATGCTTTAGATTCGGAATACGGTCGTGGGCCGATCAGGCGCTCGATATCTGATTTGTGAAGGACTTCTTTGTCCAGAAGGGTTTGGGCGATGACTTCGAGTTCTTCCCTGCGGTCGAGCAGAAGCTGTTGGGCCCTTTCGTATTGAACCTGCAGCAATTTACGCACTTCCGCATCAATCAGCGAGGCCGTATCGTCCGAGAAAGGCTTATGAAAAGATTCATTGGAAAGTCCATAGAAAGAAACCTGGCCGACTTCCTCATTCATCCCAAAAACAGAAATCATGCTATATGCCATTTTCGTTACCTGATCCAGGTCGCTCTGGGCGCCGGTAGAAATTTTCCCGAATACGGTCTTTTCTGCCGCTCTGCCGCCAAAGGTCATACAAATTTGGTCGAGTAGTTGTTCCGTTCTGGTAATATATTCCTCTTTAGGAAGGTATTGCGCATAGCCGAGCGTACCGATACCTCTGGGCACGATAGTTACTTTAATCAAGGGGGAGGCATGCTCCAGGTACCATCCGCACACCGCATGACCTGCTTCGTGGTAGGCGATAATCTTTTTTTCATCGGGGGAGATTAGTTTATTTTTCTTCTCTAGGCCTCCGATTACCCGGTCGAGCGCTGAATGGAAATCCTCCATGTCCACTGCCACTTTATTGCGACGGGCGGCGATCAGGGCCGCCTCATTACAAACGTTGGCGATATCTGCCCCGGCGAAGCCAGGTGTCATCTCTGCAAGTACGAAAGGAGATATATTTTCTGACTTCTTGATGTTTTTGAGGTGGACATTGAAAATAGCCTCTCTTCCTTTGAGGTCCGGACGATCTATGCCGATCTGGCGGTCAAAACGACCAGGACGCATCAGGGCACTATCGAGAATATCCGGGCGGTTGGTTGCAGCCATCAGGATTACTCCTTTATCCGTAGAGAACCCATCCATTTCCACCAGAAGCTGGTTTAGGGTATTTTCGCGCTCATCATTGCCTCCCTGGAAATTATTGCGTCCCCGGGCACGACCGATGGCATCAATTTCATCAATGAATACAATACAAGGAGCTTTTTCACGAGCCTGTTTGAAAAGGTCGCGAACGCGGGAAGCCCCGACCCCCACGAACATTTCCACGAAATCCGATCCGGAAATTGAGAAGAACGGCACCCCGGCTTCCCCGGCCACCGCTTTTGCCAAAAGAGTCTTACCTGTACCCGGAGGGCCTACCAATAATACCCCTTTAGGGATTTTACCGCCAAGCGCAGTATATTTTTTGGGGTTCTTCAAAAAATCCACTACTTCCACGACTTCTTCTTTTGCCTCATCCAAACCTGCGACATCTGCGAAAGTGATATTCACCTTGCTGTTCTGGTCAAAAAGGGTCGCTTTTGATTTGCCGATGTTGAATATCTGGCTACCAGGCCCACCAGGCCCACCGCCGACCCGTCGCATGATAAAAATCCAGATAGCGACGAAGAGTAGCACAGGAAGTATCCAGCTCAGAAGGGTACCAATAATATTAGGCTTGTTCTGCCCCTCAGGCCAAACCCACTTTTGCGGGTCAATTTTAGCCAGTTCCTGCTGTTTCAAGACATAATTGCTGAACGTTTCCTCCTTACCGATCGTCATATAATAATGGAAGCGTTCGGTACTCAGGTTGTTGGACTTGGAGTCCGGGTGTTTTTTCACCCCTTTTTCGTTCAGGTAAATCAATGCTTTAGTGCCATTGATTACTTCGATCCTGGCGATTTCCTGGTTTTTTAGCATATTGCCTAATGCTTCCTGGCTGAGCTTTTGCTGGGAAGCGCCCATGATCGTGAAAATTTGCACGACCAGGATGACCAGAGCTATGATGCCATAGATCCAGAAAGTATTGAACCTGGGGCCACCTTGGGGAGGCACGGCATTATTCTGGTCGTTTCTATTGTTATTTTCCATTTAATCCTACTTTTTCTTCGCACCCCGCCAGGCGCTATCGTTTCAGGGCATTTAATTTATACCCATAATTTATAAACTGTCGTACTCTGTAATTGTTGCGTCGCTCCAAAGGTCCTCCAATTCATAGAAAGACCTGGTTTCATGGTAAAAAATATGCACGACCACGTTGAAATAGTCCATACAGATCCAAAGGGCACTGCGGGAACCTTCAACATGGCTGGGCGGAATCCCCATTTCTTCTTTAACCCTCTTCTGAATATTTTCGGAAATTGCCCTCACTTGTGTGGAAGAAGTACCCTCACAGATGATGAAAAAGTCTGCCGGACGGTCTGTCAACAGCCGGAGGTCTAACTTTACCACTTGTTTTCCCTTGATGTCCAGGATACTGTCAATAATCAGATCGTTCAATTCCTCGGTAGCAGGTTTGCGTTTTTGAAGGATAGTCGGTGTGGCCAATTGTAAATTTATTAATTTTGCAATAGCGCAGAGGGCGCTTTTTTTTGAGTTTCAATATTACAAATAATTTCTGTTGAAAGAAAGCAACACCCGTTTTGTCGGAAAGGTTCTGTATCATTTACCTGAAGTGCCTTCCACTAACGCATTTGCCCTTGAATTACTATCAAAAACCAAGCCAGCGGAGGGCACTGTCATTTCGGCATATCATCAGACCCATGGTCGCGGCCAGATTGGCAGTTCCTGGGAGAGCGCACCCGGTGAGAACCTCGCCTTGAGTTTTATTTTCTATCCTGGTTTTTTAGCTCCAGTTCGGCAATACTTATTAGGAAAGATTTTTGCGCTTGCAGCCCGGGACTTAATCGGTGCATACATCCCGTCAAAACCTGCCTTTGTCAAGTGGCCGAACGATATTATCGTCGGAGCCCAAAAAATTGGAGGCATACTCATTCAAAACAGTATCCAGGGGGAAAAGTTGCAATATACCGTTGCTGGTATTGGTCTTAACATTAACCAACGCTATTTTCAACAATACGATCCGCCCGCTACGTCCCTTACCCTGGAAGCAGGGGAAACCTTCGCTACCGATCAACTTCGGGATGAACTTTGCGCCAGGATCGAAGTTTATTACGAAGCCCTTCGGGACGGTGCATATCAGTGGATTGACCAAATGTACCTGAAACACCTGATGATGCTCGACCAGCCCGCAGTTTTTCAAAGACAGTCCAACCAGGAAACTTTCGAGGGGTATATCCGGGGTGTTTCGGATAGTGGCCTCCTGATTGTTGAACGTCAGGGCATACCAGAAACTTTTGGCTTAAAAGAAATCCGATTATTGACTTTTTCCAACTAAGCAACTTTCGTTATGCAAGTTTCAATCCTTACCGTAGGGGACGAAATCCTTATCGGACAGATCGTGGATACAAATTCGGCATGGATGGGCCAGCAGCTCAACCTTGCAGGGGCAGCTGTGCGGCGTATCCTCTCCGTCGGGGATGATCTCGCGGCTATCCGAAAAGGACTAGATCAAACCCTTGAAGCTGCCGATATCGTCCTTATGACCGGTGGCCTTGGCCCTACAAAAGACGATATCACAAAAAAAGCCCTTGCGGAATATATGGGCGTGGAATTGGTTTTTCACGAACCCACTTTCGAGCGCATCGTAAGGATTTTCGAAAAATTTAACCGGAAAGTAACCGATGCACACCGCCAACAGGGCTTCCTGCCGGCTAATGCCGAAGTACTCCCTAATAAGATGGGTACCGCGCCGGGAATGTGGATGGAGTGGAAAGGTAAAGTCATCATCTCCATGCCCGGAGTGCCTTTTGAAATGAAATACCTCATGGAACACGAGGTGCTGCCGCGCCTCAAAACACGCTTTCCCGGCAAACCTATCGCCCACCGGACAATCCTTACCGCGGGGGAAGGGGAATCTATTATTGCCGAAACCCTCTCCGACTGGGAAGACCACCTTCCTCAAAACCTCAAACTTGCCTATTTACCTTCCCTCGGCCAGGTACGCCTCCGGATTACCGGTACATCAGAAGACGAACAAGCCCTCAACGCCACACTGGATCAAAAAGCAACAGAACTCAGAACGATCCTCGGCAATATCGTCTATGGTATGGGGTCCGATCAGCTCGAAGCCGCTATTGGCAGGATGCTTGTAAATAGAAAACTCAAGCTCGCTACTGCGGAAAGTTGCACAGGAGGCTATATCGCCCATCTCTTAACTTCTATTCCAGGGGCTTCGTCCTACTTCGTCGGTAGTGTCCTGGCTTATTCCAACGAAGTCAAATCCTCATTGCTGGAAGTCAGCCCTGAAACCCTTGACCAATACGGCGCCGTCAGCGAACAAACCGTTGTCGAAATGGCCCGGGGTGCCCTGCGCAAACTACCGGCAGATCTGGTCATTGCGATTTCCGGAATAGCAGGCCCAGGCGGAGGTACGCCCGAAAAACCCGTAGGAACTGTCTGGATGGCCATAGGAAATGCCTCCAACATCCGTTCCTGCCAAATCCATACCGGTAAAGACCGCCTGAAGAATATCCAGTTCAGCGCTGTCCATGCCCTTAACCAGTTGAGACTTTTCATTCAACAATATTATCCGGTATCTGAAGACTAATTGTTTGTCGTTCAATGGCTTTGTTGCGATGTGGTCATCGCGGGCTGAATATGGCTACTTTTCCCGTCACGACACTCGTACTACAACAAGTCCATTTGCAATAGCAAGCCATTTCTCGTATTTTTGCATGACCCAAATCAAAGGAAACCAATAAAAACGATTTCAATGGCACAGTACGAGCTCATCATGCCCAAAATGGGCGAAAGTATCATGGAAGCCACAATCCTGCGCTGGACCAAAAAAGAAGGCGACACCATAGAGGTGGACGAAACAATCGTCGAAATCGCTACGGATAAAGTGGATTCCGAAATACCTTCACCGGTTGGCGGCAAAATCGTCCGTTTACTTTTCAAAGAAAACGAAACGGCCGAAGTCGGCAAAGTCATTGCCATTATTTCTACCGAAGCCGAAGAAACGGCCCCCGGTTCTGCAACATCTGTTTCCGGGCCTTCAAACTCCCCAAACGGACAACCACCAGCAGAACCTATTGAACCTGCGGCAATGCCTGCTTCGGCAATAAGCGGCACGGCATCCGTTGCTACGAGTCAGGAAAAAACCGAGGGGAAGTTTTTCTCCCCACTCGTAAGAAGTATCGCCAAACAAGAAAATATTCCTTTCGAAGAACTTAACCTTCTGCAAGGATCCGGTGCACAAGGCAGGGTTACAAAAAAGGATATCCTCGCATATTTAGACGAAAGAAGACCTCTGGCGAAACCCCAGACTCAGCCAGCCCCCCCTTCCCTTACTGCTACGCCAACTGGCCGTAGTGATGAAAATGTGGAAATCATCGAAATGGACCGTATGCGGCGGCTCATTGCCGACCACATGGTCATGTCCAAACATACAGCCCCGCACGTCACCTCTTTCGTAGAAGTGGACGTTACCAATATCGTCAAATGGCGGGAAAATATAAAGGATGAATTCCAAAAACGCTATGGCGAAAAAATCACCTTTACCCCGGTATTTATAGAAGCAGTTGCGCGGTCATTGAAGGACTTCCCTATGGTCAATATTTCCCTGGATGGATATAAAATCCTGATCAAAAAGGATATTCATGTCGGTATGGCCACCGCCCTGCCGTCCGGAAACCTGATCGTACCTGTGATTAAACATGCTGACCGACTGAATCTTCCCGGGCTCGCACAGGCGGTCAATGATCTTGCGCAGCGTGCCCGCAGTAACCAATTGCGCCCCGAGGAAATCCAGGGCGGTACGTTTACGGTCACCAATGTCGGTACCTTCGGCAACGTTATGGGGACACCGATTATCAACCAGCCCCAGGTTGCTATCCTTGCTACGGGCGCAATCCGAAAAAAACCCGCTGTTGTGGAAACACCTTTTGGCGACCTCATCGCAGTTAGGCACATGATGTTCATGTCCCTTTCCTACGACCATCGCATCGTTGATGGGGCCCTCGGAGGTACTTTCCTCAGCAGGATCGGCGCTTACCTGGAAGCTTTTGACCCTAACCGGGCGATATGACGATATTTTATCTTTATCCTGCCAGCTTTGTTTGAGGTTTAAGAATCGTATTAAAAGTAACCCATTATGCGGACCATCATCTTATTCTGCCTGCCATTCCTGCTGCTCCCCCTGTCTTCACAGGCACAGGAAAACCTTTCGGAACGAAAGAAAAAAGCAAAAGAATATTTCTACAATGCCCGCTATCTGGATGCTTATAATATCCTGCAGCAGGCACAAAAGAACAACCTCGAGGACCGGGAAACGAAATTCCTGATGGCCGTCAGCCTCTATCTGATCAACCGCCTGCCCGAAGCTGAAGCAATGTTCCAGGAGCAGGTCAATCAAAAAAATTATTTTCCTGAAGCCTGGCTCTACCTTGGGCGTATATATCACGATCAGAACGACTACCTGAAAGCCAGTGAATATTATAAGACTTATCTAAAAACCCTGCCAGCCGACGACCCCAACCGTCAGCTCGTCCGGGATGCAGTCCGCAGTTGCTCCAATGGCATCCAGTTGCAATTCAGGCCACCATTGGCGATTGTAGAAAATCTGGGGAAAGATGTCAACACCCCTTATGACGAATTCGGCCCGATTACCAGCCCGACCAATAACGAACGGCTATATTTCAGCTCCTCCCGCAACACCTGCTATGGCGGGCTACGCAATAAAAACGGAATACCGGACGAGACCTTCGGCCGCTATTATTCCGATATATTTTATGCGCGCTTTCAAAATAGCCAATGGAAAGATCCTGTCAATCTCGGCTACCTCACCAATAGTGCCAAACACGAGGTCGTACTCGACTTTAGCCCTAATGGCCAGTCTATGTACTACTTCCGCGGTAATACCTTTTCCCAGGGTCAAATTTTTGTGGACACATTCTCCGCCTCAACACAAAATTTGACCGCAGAAATTTTCTTTGGCCCTGCAGATGCTGTTGCCGGAGTCAGCGCTCCCCATTTCGTCAACGATACTCTCGTGATATTTCCCAGCAAACGTCCGGGCGGGTTCGGTGGCCTGGATTTATACAGGTCTGTCTTCTACCAGGGAAAATGGTCAACCCCCGTAAACCTCGGGCAGGATATCAACAGCCCTTATGACGAAACTTCCGCTTTCCTTGCGCGTGACGGCAAATCGCTTTATTTCAGTACTAACAACCCCAGGTGGAGTATTGGTGGCTTCGATGTGCTAAAATCAGTTTTCAACCCTGCTACCAGCCGATGGTCCTCACCTTATAACCTCGGCCTTCCAGTCAACTCTGCAGAAGACGAAACCCATTTCCGCCTGGCTAAAGATGGTTATACCGCATATTTCGCCTCCTCACGACGCGACGGTATGGGCGAACGCGATATCTATGCCGCTTATTTCTTCGACTTCCTCCCGGAAATGTCCTTCACAGCCAACGCCCCACAGTTCTCCGCAGCGCCCTCTGAAGTTACCCCCAAAGGAAATACCAAACCCGCTTCTTTAACAAAAATCGAACCCATTTTTTTTGACCATAACGAAGACCCCATTCCGGCCAATCACCTCAAACAACTGGAGGAAATAGCTGATTTTCTGATCAGGAATCCTTCGGAAGAACTGCTCCTCACTGGTTATGCACAAGTCGAACAGGCTATTTCTGCCCGATTGTTCAATGGAGCTAATGCTGCTGCCCGTGTGGCCACATTCTTAATTGACAAAGGAGTACCCGCCTCCTCTATACGCATAAGAGGCGCCATCTCTACCGATATGGATATTGCATTACAGGGCGTGGATTGCCGTATTATTTCTAAGGGCGGACAAATGCTCGAATATGCTGCCCCAATTGGAAAAACATCCAAAAATATCCAATCGGTAACCCAACTGGTTTACAGGCTCCAGATTGCTAATATGGACGGTATCTACAAAGGGCCCCTGCTTGCCCAGATCGAATCCCCTATCGTGGAAATCGTCAACTTGCCAAAGCCTGCCTATACCTACTTTGTAGGCCATTATACTACCTTTGCCGATGCCCTTGCTGCCCGCAACAGGTTTGGGGGCAGCGAGGCGTCAAAAATCCAGGTCCGACCATTCATCAAAGAGCGGCTACTGACAAACCAAGCCCTCCAGGCCTTCACCGGAGAATTCCCAGATCTGGTAAATTATCTCAATTTTTCAGCAAACAAATAAATCCTTATGCAACAAATGTTCCGGATCCTCATGCTACTCAGCATATCCATGCTGCAGTGCAGCAATATTAACCCCCCAAAACCTAAACTGCTCCGCAACAACAACAAGTTACCCCTTGAAAGTATCAAACTTCCCGAAGGGTTTAAAATAGATGTCTTCGCCGAAAACGTAAAAAATGCCCGCTCCCTCTGCCTTTCCCCAAAAGGAACATTGTTTGTGGGAACGCGTAGCGAAGGCAATGTCTATGCCCTGCTCGATACAAATGGCGATAAAAAAGCCGATAAACAATACCTCATCGCCAAAGATTTGAAGATGCCAAATGGGGTCGCCTTCCGCGATGGAGCCCTCTTCGTTGCCGAAGTAAGCCGGATCATCCGCTTCGATGATATTGAAAACCGCCTGAGCAACCCACCGGCACCGGTAGTCGTCTATGATAAGTACCCCACCGATACCCACCATGGCTGGAAATACATTGCCTTTGGACCGGACGGAAAGCTGTATGTCCCAGTTGGTGCACCTTGTAATATTTGCGAACCGGAAGAAATTTATGCATCTATTACCCGTATCAACGCCGATGGAAGCAATATGGAAATTGTGCAGAAAGGTATCCGTAATACCGTCGGGTTTACCTGGCATCCGGATAGTAAAGATCTATGGTTTACCGATAATGGCAGGGATTGGATGGGCGATGATTTGCCTGCGTGCGAACTTAACCGCGCAAGCCGCGATTCCCTTCACTTTGGGTATCCCTACTGCCACCAAGGCGACCTGTCCGACCCTGAATTTGGAAATAAAAGACCTTGTAGCGAATTCATCCAACCCGTCCAAAAAATGGGCCCCCATACTGCACCGCTCGGCATTGAATTTTATACCGGGAATATGTTCCCCGGTAATTATAAAAAACAAGCGTTCATTGCGGAACATGGCTCCTGGAACCGGTCTAAAAAAAGTGGATATCAGATTTCACTGGTCACCCTCGATACCGATTATAAAGCGCTGAGCTATGTACCTTTCGCAGAAGGCTGGCTCGATAAGAAATCTGACGAGCCATGGGGAAGGCCTGTAGATATCGAATTGATGCCTGATGGTTCCATGCTCGTTTCCGATGATTTCGCCGACGTCATTTACAGAATTTATTACGAAAAAAAATAATACAATGAATCTTGCAGTAGTTGGGACAGGCTATGTTGGCCTGGTTACAGGAACTTGTTTTGCCGAAACCGGGAACCACGTCGTTTGTGTGGACATTGACGCTGAGAAAGTCGAACGTATGCGAAATGGGCAAATCCCTATTTTTGAGCCCGGCCTGGAAATCCTTTTCGAACGGAATTCGAGACAGGGAAGGCTCGAGTTTACTACTGACCTGCGCAGTGCCATCGAAAAATCTGATATTATTTTTCTCGCCCTCCCTACCCCACCCGGAGAAGACGGATCGGCTGACCTCTCCTACGTGCTCGGTGTCGCAGACCAGATTGCACCAATGCTCGATACGTATAAAATTATTGTAGATAAAAGTACCGTACCGGTAGGAACTGCCGAAAAAGTACACCAAATCATGGCCCGTAAAGCCGATCCAAGCCTTTTTGACGTCGTTTCCAACCCGGAATTTCTACGCGAAGGCGTTGCTGTAGAAGATTTTTTAAAACCAGACCGCGTAGTTATCGGCACCAGCTCGGAAAAAGCCCGTAAAGCTATGCGCCAACTTTACGAGCCTTTCGTCCGTCAGGGCAATCCTATTATTTTTATGGACGAGCGTTCTGCTGAACTGACCAAGTATGCCGCTAACGCCTATCTTGCTACCCGGATCTCATTCATGAATGAAATTGCCAATTTATGCGAACGCACCGGTGCAAATGTGGATATGATTCGCGTCGGTATCGGAAGTGATTCGAGAATTGGTAAAAGATTCCTTTTTCCCGGTGTTGGTTATGGTGGAAGCTGCTTCCCTAAAGACGTTCAGGCACTCGGAAAAACCTCGCAGGATTTTGGCTATGATTTTAAAATCCTGCGTTCTGTCATTGCCGTTAACGAACGCCAGCGGATCGTTCTCGCCCAACGGATCCTCGATTATTTTGACCAAAACGTAAAAGATAAAACCATTGCAATCTGGGGGCTGGCATTCAAACCCAATACGGATGATATCCGTGAGGCACCCGCCCTCTATATCATCGAACACCTCCTGGAAGCAGGTGCCAACATTAAAGCCTTCGACCCCGAGGCAATGCCTAATGTCGAAAAAATCTTCGGCCCTAAAATTACATACTGCCAGGATCAATATGACGCAGTCAATAACGCCGATGCCCTGGTCATCGTTACAGAATGGAGTGTCTTCAGAACACCGAACTTCCCGGTTATAAAAAAATTGATGAACCAACACATTATCTTCGACGGTAGAAACCTTTACGCGTTGGAAATAATGGAAGAAAATGGCTTTTACTACGAAAGTATCGGCCGTACAGCAGTAGGTGTAAAACCGTAAAACAGCTCCTGCAGACGCACGATGCTTTCCCTTAAACAGCTTTGAGAATCAACGGAAAATAAGGTGTGCCTTTTCCAACAGCGCGCTCGATAATTATTAATCTATGATATGATGCCTATCGCCAAATCAATTATTGCAGCCGCACTGCTATTGCTGATGTTGATTGGTATTTCGTCCTGCACGCCTTCTGCGCCTACATCCGATGAAAACATAACAAGGACTGTGGCCGTGGATACCTTGAACGGTTTCGGGGAGAAGGAATATTTCTTTATAAATCCCGAAACAGGGAATAAGCAAGGAAAATACAAACGCTGGTCGAATTCCGGTAAACTGATGGAAGAATGCTATTACACAGACGGTAAGTTAGACCAAATGCGTATTTTATACTTTGAAAATGGCGATACCCAAATTGTGGAGAGTTACCAGAAAGGTATCTTCCATGGACCATACCGAAGTTTTTATCCTGACGGACAAACTCAATTCGTAGGCCAATACCTGGATAACCAGATGGAAGGTTTATGGATAAAATTTTATGAAACCGGAGCGGTCATGGAAAAAACCCACTTCAGTAAAAATCTGGAAAACGGCCCATTTCAGGAATTTTATCCGGGAGGAGTGCTCAAAACAACTGGTACCTATCGGAACGGTGACAATGAACATGGGCAGCTCAAGGTATACGACGAAACCGGGCAGCATATCAAAACCATGGAATGCCAGGACGGAATATGCAAGACGCTCTGGCAACTGGAAGGAAGTAAATAAACAGTAACCAATAAATATGAGAATCTTCCTCCTCACATTTTTTACCTGCGTATTGCCCATTATTCTGAGTGGGCAAACGACCGGAGGAAGGACTGTCTATACCTTTCTCAACCTCCCGGCAAGTGCACGTCTCACTGCCCTTGGCGGACGTGTAATCAGTGTGGCCGACGATGATATAAACCTCGCTGTTTCAAATCCTGCGTTGCTCAATCCCCGGATGCATGGACAGTTAGGATTCAGCCACAGCTTTTTTCCCGGCAATATCCAACACGGCTATTTTGCTTATGGCCATCATTTTACCAAGTTAGGCGGTACTTTTCAGTTGGGGGTCCAATACGTAGATTACGGGGAACTCGCTGCAACTAATATCTTTTTTCAGGAAGAAGGGGTTTTTGAAGTCAAAGAGTCTGCACTTGCCCTTGGTGCCGCCTTCCCCATTGACGAACGCATCCAAATTGGTGCTAACCTTAAATGGATTACTTCAACTTTAGCGAATCTCCAATCGCTGGGAATTGCCGGTGATCTGGGTCTTTTGTACCAGGACACCGCCCGGAGTTTTTCCTTCGGACTTAATGTTGTACACTTAGGCACGCAATTAACAACTTACTCCGGGCTGGACAACCTTCGTGAGCCATTACCTTTTGAAATACAGATTGGATTATCCAAAAAACTCCGCTATCTCCCCTTCCGCTTCTCTGCAGTTTATCGAAATCTCAACCGCTGGAATATTCGCTATGATGATCCCAACCAGGAAAACGGAACTATATTCAATGGCGAAGAAGCGAATACTCCTGGGCTGTTCAGCCGTCAGTTGGATAACTTTTTCCGCCATCTCCTTTTCAGCGGTGAGCTCTTGCTCGGCGCAAGGGAGAATTTCCGGCTTCGTGCAGCCTATGACCATCGCCTGCGCAAGGAATTAAGCGTACAAGGATTTGGATCTGCTTCGGGTTTTTCCTTTGGGGTCGGTATTAAAATTAACCGCTTCAGGCTGGACTATGGGAGGGGAAATATTCATCTTGCAGGTGGTATCAACCACCTCGGTATTTCAACGAACCTCAAAGAATTCAAATCCCGGCAATAAACAGGATGTCGCCACAGGTTCAGTAAGGGCGAAAATAAAGAGCTCTACAGGCCCTTTGAAAACTAGCAATGTGCTCCGTTCATTGCCATGATGCTTTAAATCACACCTGCACCCTTTTTCTTAGATATTGGATATCTTGATTTATCTTAATCAATCAACCACGTAAATATTTAGCGATATTTAAACCAACAGCGGGAATTTCGAATAAATTTGTAAAAAAAATTCCCGGTTAATAGATAATCGCTAATATCATGGCTTTTGTGGATAGCTGACAAGCTGCTTCCTGGTCAAAAATCCTTTGAGCAATCCTTCGATTACGGGACTTCAGCCAGCCATCACGCCAGATCGTTGCGGTATTTATTTTACATCCTCGATATATAAGCAAATAACACACAATTCACTACAAACATGAAAGTCCTGAAGTTTGGGGGCTCGTCTGTTGCCCAGCCGGATCGCATACAGCACATCGCGGAAATTTTGAAGGGGTACCATGCCCGGGGAGAGAAATTTGCTGTCGTTTTCTCTGCGATGGGAGGAGTAACCGATACCTTAATCCACATGGCACGACTGGCCGAGCGGGGTGACCAGCATTACACCACCCACTTCGATGCTTTTAGCCAAAGACATTTTCATGCGGCATCTGCACTGCTACAGGAACCTTTCCTTTCAAAAGTCCTTCCTGAGCTCGAAAACAACCACGAAGTACTTAAAAACTTATTATATGGAATTTTTCTGGTCAGAGAAGTCTCTCCCAGGACAATGGACTATGTTCTGAGCTTTGGCGAACGAAACGCAGCATGGCTAATTACCCATGTACTTCAGCAAGCGGGGTTGCCCGCAAATTATCTGGATGCCAGAAAAATTATCAAGACAGATAAACAATTTGGAAATGCTGCAGTAGATTTAGCTGCCACGTATGAAAACATAAAAGAATATTTTAATCAACATGTTGATATACAAGTAGTTACTGGCTTTATTGCCTCTGCAAAAGGTGGCCTGACCACTACGCTGGGCAGGGGGGGGTCTGATTATACCGCGGCGTTGCTCGGTGCGGGGCTTGATGCCGAGTCGGTAGAAATCTGGACAGATGTGGACGGGGTGCTGACTTCGGATCCCAGGAAAGTAAAGAAAGCATTCACCATTCCACACCTCACTTATGCCGAGGCAATGGAGATGTCCCATTTTGGAGCTAAAGTCATTTACCCGCCTACTATTCAGCCGACATTAGCCAAGCGTATTCCCCTGATTATTAAAAATACATTTAACCCGATATTTCCGGGCACTGTAGTTTCTAACGAAGCCAATCATAGCCTGCAAGGAAAGCCGGTTAAGGGCATTTCCTCTATTCACCACATTGCATTGCTTACCCTTCAGGGGAGCGGCTTATTTGGTGTTCCGGGAATTGCTGCGAGGTTATTTAGTGCCCTGGCGCAAGCGAAAATCAATATTATTTTGATTACGCAGGGTTCATCCGAGCATTCGATTTCGTTTGCCGTGCAGCCTGATTATGCAGGGAAAGCAAAGAAGATCGTCGAGGAAGTATTTGAAAACGAACGTGCCTCTGGACTGGTAGAACCTATTAAGATCGAAGACAATCTCTCGGTTGTTGCTGTTATTGGAGAACGTATGCGCTATCAGCCGGGGATTGCTGGCAGACTTTTTCAGGCACTGGGAAATAATGGCGTCAATGTCGTAGCGATTGCCCAAGGCTCTTCCGAGTTGAATATTTCCGTTGTCCTAAACAGGGAAGATGAAACCAAGGCACTCAACGTGCTGCACGAAGCCTTTTTCCTTTCAGAGACGACTGAGCTAAATCTTTTTATTGTTGGTACGGGCTTAATTGGGAATACACTACTTGAGCAGATTCGACGTCAAAAAGCTTATCTCCAGAGAGAGCATGCGATCGAGTTAAGGGTCGTGGGTCTATGCAACAGTAAAAAGATGTTGCTTCGCGAGCAGGGTATTCAGATTGATCACTGGAAGGAAGACCTTGATCATTGCGATTTTGGTATGAACATTGACGAGTTCATCACCCGTATGAAGCGTATGAATCTCCCGAACACTATTTTTGTAGATAATACGGCGAGTGAAGAAATTGCAAGCCGCTATGCTGCAATCCTTGAGGGCAGCATTTCAATCTCAACACCTAATAAAATTGCTACTTCATCGTCTTTTGATCAATACCGGATGCTTAAAACGATTGCGCGGCAGCGGGGCGTACTTTTCCAGTACGAAACCAACGTCGGTGCTGGTTTACCTATCATTTCCACCCTTAACGACCTCATTTTAAGTGGCGATAACATCTTAAAGATTGAAGGGGTAATTTCCGGCTCGCTTTCCTACATCTTCAACAACTTTGTTCCGGGAAAGCGCTTCAGCGAAGTTGTCCGCGAAGCACAGCTAAAAGGGTTCACAGAGCCTGATCCCCGTATAGATCTTTTCGGGTTGGATATGCGCCGCAAGCTGATTATCCTTGCCCGTGAAACTGGGCTTACTTTAGAAGCCGAGGAGGTGAGGATGCAATCCTGGCTACCTCAACCTTGTATCAATGCGTATGACGTTGCAACGTTTTTCAAAGCATTAGAAAAAGCGGATGGATATTTCGAACAAATGCTTGAAGCTGCGACTGGGGAAGGCCGGGTACTGCGGATGGCTGCCGTTCTGGAAGGCAGTGAAGCGGGGATTCATCTTATCACAGTAGGGTCTGATCATCCATTCTATCATTTGGACGGGAGCGATAATATGATCGTATTTACTACTACGCGGTATAAAGACCGGCCATTAGTGGTACGGGGGCCGGGAGCTGGAGCAGAAGTAACGGCGGCGGGGATATTTGCCGAGATTATTAAAATAGGTAATTCACTATAAGTGGGAACAGATCAAACGACAGCAGTAAGGGTTTTTGCACCGGCATCTGTAGCAAATGTAGCCGTTGGGTATGATATTTTAGGGTTTGCTTTAAATGGCCCCGGGGACGAAATCGTTGCGGGTTTCAGCGAACGCCCGGGGTTAGAAATCAGGCTAATCAGCGGTGATGGTGGAAAATTACCCTATACGCCCGAGCGCAACACAGCCGGGTTTGCAGCTTTAAAGCTCCTGGAGCATTTAGGCCATGACATGATGGCGAATGGGATATTTTTGGAAATCCATAAAAAAATGCCCTTTGGGAGTGGATTGGGCTCAAGTGCAGCTAGTGCTGCTGGTGCGGTGATGGCTGTTAACGAACTCCTTGGACGGCCATTGAGTAAACCAGAATTACTGCCATTTGCTGTATTAGGAGAACAAATTGCGGATGGTGCATATCATGCCGATAATGTGGGTCCCTCCTTGCTTGGAGGGATTATCTTAGTGCGCAATAATGCCTCTTTGGATGTACATTCCCTTCCCGTTCCGGAAAAACTTTACGCTGCTGTAGTATATCCGGAGGTTGAAATCCTTACTCGAGAGGCCAGAAGTATTCTAAGTAAGGAAGTTTCGCTGGAAAGGCTCATTGAGCAAAGTGGAAACCTTGCCGGGTTTATTGTTGGCCTATATCGTGCTGATTACTCCCTTATCGGCAGATGCCTGCAGGATGTGGTGATTGAACCTCAACGTGCACGATTAATCCCTCATTTTTATCAAGTCAAGTCGGCTGCCCTTGAAACTGGTGCCCTGGGATGCAGTATTTCTGGTGCCGGGCCTTCCATTTTTGCATTATGCGACGATCCCGGTACTGCGAAAAAGGCTGGAGCGGCAATGGGTGAAATTTTTGAAGCAAACCAAATCCGCCATCATTTATTTATTTCTGGTATAAACCTTGAAGGCGCTACGAGGATGGATCATCATCTGCCGCATTAATTTACGCCACATGCAACTTTACAGCACAAAGAATCATCACATCACGGCGACTTTAAAAGAAGCCGTGATGAAAGGCTTACCGGAGGATAATGGCCTTTATATGCCTGCTCAAATCCCGGCATTATCGGATAATTTTTTCAAAAATCTGCAGTATCGCTCTTTTCAGGAAATCGCGCTCACGGTTACACAGACCTTATTTCAAGGTGCTGTTCCGGAAAAAGCACTGGAAGATATTATCCTGAATGCCTTGAACTTTCCGGCACCGCTGATTCGCCTGGATGAGGATACGTACATTCTCGAGCTTTTTCATGGTCCTTCTCTGGCATTCAAAGATTTTGGTGCCAGGTTTATGGCCCAACTCATGGGCTACTTCAATCGCGGAGAAGATACGGAGCTCACTATACTTGTTGCCACTTCCGGAGATACCGGCGGAGCGGTTGCGTCGGGCTTTTTTCGTACCCCAGGAATACGCGTCATCATCCTCTATCCATCTGGAAAAGTCAGTTTTTTACAAGAGCAGCAGTTAACTACCCTTGGCCATAATATTCATGCCATAGAGGTTGAAGGCAATTTTGATGACTGTCAGGCGATGGTCAAGCAGGCTTTCCTCGACCCCGAACTCAACACACGCTTACGATTAAGTGCTGCAAATTCTATCAATATCGCCCGACTAGTGCCGCAATCCTTTTATTATTTTGAAGCCTTCAAGCAACTCACACCTGATGGGCCTCCTGTTGTTTTTTGTGTGCCCAGCGGCAACTTTGGAAACCTCACGGCGGGGTTGATGGCCAAAAAAATGGGCTTGCCTGTTCATCAATTTATCGCTGCAACAAACGCAAATGATGTTATCCCAAAGTATCTGCAAACGGGCCATTTCACCCCCCTGCCTTCAGTACCCACCTTGTCCAACGCCATGGATGTGGGAAATCCCTCTAACTTCGCCCGCATGAGCGACCTTTACTCTACCACCATGGGCACCAGCCAATGTTCCACGTGGAACAATATGCAAAAAGATATTTGGGGCGTAAGTGCTTCCGATATGGAAACCGAAAGAAGCCTGTACCGCGTTTTTCAGCAATATCATTATATCATTGACCCACATGGGGCGGTCGGTATTCATGCACTGGAACAATACAATAAAAGTCAAAATATCCGCACACGTGGAATTGTACTAGAAACTGCACACCCTGCCAAGTTTCTTCCCGATGTACAGCGGATACTTGAACTTAAGATACCTATCCCGGAACGGCTAGCTGGATTGGCTGGACTACCAAAATCCAGCACTAGATTACCCGCAGATTACTTACTGTTGAAAGACTATATGCTAAACCTCCAGTAGAAATATCATAATGTGGGGATCCATTGGCTCTATCCGGCCACCTGCTGCCACCTTATCATTGGATACATTGACCGGACAAATTGTCGCAGACCGCGTTCTAAACAGGGGGGCTGTACCCAATGAATAAACAGGACTATGGCACTGAAAAAAGCAAGCCAAATGTTCCACGTGGAACATTTTCGATATGCCTCCTAAATTTATAACTTACAGCACCGAATTATCAATTTATCCGAAAATTATTAGGAAGGAATGAATATGCGTAATTTGGCAGATAAAATGTCCAATAATCGCATGGCTGCACTGCGCACTACCCCGGTTAAGTATTATCGTTTATAAAAATTTAATAAAATCGGATTTATGAACAATTTTACAAAGCACCTGCTATGTCTATTGATACTAACCATCTGTCTGGGAATAGATGGTCCCGTCAACGCACAAAAAACAGATAAATTTAAGCAGCTTTATGAAGTGCTGCCGACACCCAACCAAATCCGAACAGGTGCAGGCGCTCCAGGCAGCGGATACTGGCAACAAAAAGCAGATTATTCAATCAGCCTTCGCCTTGATGATAATACCCAAAGGATTTATGGCGAGGAAACCATCCACTATACCAACAACTCACCAGATGTACTGGAATATTTGTGGCTACAACTCGACCAAAACCAAAAGGCCAAAGACTCCGATTCCTACAAGATTTCTACGGGTGCAATGAATGGTCAAATGTCGCTTCGCGAATTACAGTCCCTGCAACCAAGCTTTGATGGCGGCTTTAAACTCGAATTTGTCAAAGGTATGGAAGGGAACCCCCTGCCCTACGCCGTTGTAAAAACTATGATGCGTGTTGACCCGCCTTACCCATTAAAACCCGGAGATACCTTTTCCTTCAAAATAAAGTGGTGGTATAATATCAATGATCGCATTAAACTTGGAGGAAGATCAGGCTATGAATATTTTCCTGAAGATGGCAATTACCTATACGCAATTGCCCAGTTCTTCCCCAGAATGTGTGTGTATGACGATATCGAAGGATGGCAAAATAAACAGTTCCTGGGAAAGGGTGAGTTTACTCTACCTTTTGGCGACTATGACGTTAGCATTACCGTACCTGCCGACCATGTCGTTGCAGCAACAGGGCTACTCCAAAACCCCAAAGAAGTCCTATCGCGCGATCAACTATCAAGGCTCGATCAGGCCCAGAAAGAACGCACCACCCCCGTTTTCATCGTAACCCCGGAAGAAGCCCGCAACGCCGAAAAGAAAAAAGCTGCAAGTGAAAAAACCTGGAAATTCAAAGCACAAAATGTCCGGGATTTTGCCTTCGCTACTTCCAGAAAATTCATCTGGGATGCCCTTGGCGTCCCAATGTCCAATGGCCAGGTCGTACTGGCAATGTCCGCTTATCCCAAAGAAGGCAACCCACTCTGGGAGCAATATTCTACAAAAGTAGTTGCACATACCCTTAAATGGTACTCCCATTACACATTTGATTATCCTTATCCCGTGGCTTGGTCGGTACATACAAATAATATCGGAATGGAATACCCGATGGTCTCTTTCAATGGCGGACGACCAGAAAAAGATGGTACATACACCCAACGCGTTAAATACGGAATGATTGGAGTTATTATACACGAAGTTGGTCACAACTACTTTCCCATGATCGTCAACTCCGATGAACGCCAGTGGTCCTGGATGGACGAAGGACTCAACAGCTTTGTCCAATACCTCACCGAACAACAGTGGGAAAGAAATTATCCCCATCGTAGAGGGCCCTCCAACTTAATTACAGATTATATGAAGCTCGATAAAAAACTCCTCGAGCCAATTATGTCAAATTCCGAATCCGTATCTAACCTCGGCGCTAACGCCTACAGCAAACCAACCGCAGCCCTCAATATCCTCAGAGAAACCGTTTTGGGCAGAGAACTATTTGACTACGCTTTCAAAACCTATGCAAACCGGTGGAAGTTTAAACACCCCGCACCCGCTGATTTTTTCCGGACGATGGAAGATGCCTCCGGTGTTGACCTCGATTGGTTCTGGAATGGCTGGTTCTACACTACCGACCATGTAGATATTGCCATTGAACAGGTTATAGCTTTCCGGCTCGACACCAAAAATCCAGAAGTGGAAAATGCCGTCGCCCAAACTACAAAAAATGATGCCCCCAAAACTATCGGTACAATAAGAAATGAAAAAGCGATCAAAAATACCCAAGATGAAATAGACCCCTCGCTAAAAGATTTTTACTCTTCATTTAATCCTTTGAATATTAACAACTTAGATGTGGAGGATTACAAAAAATACTTAAATACCCTATCAGCAGAAGAGGCCGTTTTCCTCGAAACACCTAAGTTTTTTTACGAAATTACCTTCAAAAATAAAGGAGGGCTCGTTATGCCCCTCATCCTGAAGTTTGAATACACAGACGGTAGCACCGAAGAACATCGCATTCCAGC
This sequence comes from Lewinellaceae bacterium, assembly GCA_040382095.1. Classification (GTDB taxonomy): domain Bacteria; phylum Bacteroidota; class Bacteroidia; order Chitinophagales; family Saprospiraceae; genus JADJPL01. The sequence continues at coordinate 88,251 of JBEIGB010000001.1, read as the reverse complement.
AGAAATTTGGCTGCTGGACAACGAAGCCGTTTCAAAAGTGTTTATGACTGATAGAGCACTTGCCCGTATTACCCTGGACCCATATCTGGAAACCGCAGACACCGATATGTCCAATAACAGCTTCCCCCCGGTTCCTCAAATGAACCGCTTCGAGCTATTCCGCGAAAAAACAATGCCCCAACCCCCTGAAAACCCTATGCAGCGGGCAAAAAGGGCAAGTGCCCTGGAAAAAAAATAGATTGCTACCAACCACAGATTAATAATAGTAAACGACAGCTCATTATTAAAGGTAAAAACCAGGTATATTCAACTTCATACCACATAAGCCAAATACCAAGCTAAAATGCAGGAATACACCAACCCGTACCTGAGATTAGAAGAAGGTAGAGCGGTGGAAGGACTTATCCGGTGGAAAAGCCCTTCAAATATTGCCATCGTAAAGTATTGGGGGAAATTCGGACAGCAGCTTCCCAGAAATCCCTCTATCAGCTTTACCCTTCAGAATGCCTTTACAGATACTGTCCTTCAGTATTTCCCTAAAACCAGCACATCCAAGGGTATCACCCTAAAATTCAACTTTGAAGGCGCCCCAAAACCTGCTTTCGAAAAAAAAATTAAGGATTTCCTGGAATCACTCCTTCCTGTCTTTCCTTTTCTCCAACAACTGGAACTTCATATCCACAGTACAAATTCCTTTCCCCACTCCGCCGGAATTGCTTCCTCTGCATCCAGCATGAGCGCACTCGCCCTATGCCTGTGTTCCCTGGAACAAACCCTGTTTGGCACCCTGACTGGCGAAGACGCTTTCCTGCAAAAAGCATCCTTCGTGGCCCGGCTCGGATCGGGAAGCGCCTGCCGGTCTGTATTCCCCCTGGCAGCTATTTGGGGCGCAAGCCCATCCTTCCCTTTTGCATCCGACCTCTATGCGCAACCCATCGGCCACCACCTCCATCCCGTCTTTCAGACAATGCACGATGATATACTAATCGTAAGCAAAAAAGAAAAAAGTGTCTCAAGTAGGGCAGGCCATCAGCTTATGGAGGGAAACCCCTATGCCGATAGCCGATACCGACAGGCTGGCTCCAATATTGTTATACTTAGCCGCGCACTTCAACAAGGAGACCTGGAAACCTTCGGGCAAATTGCCGAAAGCGAAGCCCTCACCCTACATGCCCTCATGATGGCATCAACCCCCCCGTTTATCCTCCTGAATCCAAAAACCATCGAAATAATCACCACTATTCAGCAATATCGCACAGATACAGGAAAACAAGTATATTTTACCCTTGATGCCGGCCCCAATGTACACCTCCTGTATCCGGATGAAATCCATGAAGACGTAATTACATTTACCCGATCCGAATTATTACCGCTCTGTGAAGACGGAGCACGTATAGAAGATCAGGCTGGCCCAGGCCCTATGTTAATCCGGGAATAATCTGTAAATATCCTCCACTACCTGGCAAAATAATCATGAAAAACTGGCTTTCACTTTTCTGTGGGACAATCGCTTCAACCCTTATTTTTTCCTGCACCCCCGCCACTGGTCAAATTGAACGCCCCACAATTACCAATAGCTCGCTCGACCAAAAACTCGCAGGTATGTTGAAATTCAGCGTACCGCTTATCAGCGTAGAAGCACTTCATATAAAAATCGAAAAAGAAAAAATTTACATCTTCGATACCAGAGAATATAAGGAATTTCAAATCAGCCATATCCCCAATGCACGCCACCTGGGCTATTCCGATTTTAACTTGACCCGGGTCAAAGATGTACCTAAAGATGCTACAGTCGTCGTTTATTGCTCAGTTGGATACCGAAGCGAAAAAATTGGCGAGCGCCTGATCGCCAAAGGCTATACCCACGTACTTAACCTGTATGGGAGCATCTTCGAATGGGCAGAACAAGGGCTTCCATTAGAAGATTCCAACAGCCAAGCAACCAACAAGTTGCATACCTATAACCGGGAATGGGGAAAATGGATAAAGGGGAAAGAAATTCACAAAATCTGGTAATTTTGTAGTGCTTTTGGAAAAAGAACATGTATGTCACCTTTATTAAAAGAAAATTAGTGCGATATGGACATTTTTGAAAAAAGGATCAATAACCGGGGCCCGCTCGGCCAGTACCAAAAATATGCCCACGGCTATTTCGCCTTCCCCAAACTCGAAGGCGAACTGGGAAACCGTATGATGTTTCAAGGAAAAGAAAGAATCATCTGGAGCATCAATAACTATCTGGGCTTAGCAAACCACCCCGAAGTACGCAAAGTGGATGCAGATGCAGCAGCAAAGTGGGGCCTGGCCTACCCTATGGGGGCCCGAATGATGTCCGGGGAATCCAATTTCCACGAACAACTCGAAAACGAACTTGCAGAATTCGTACAAAAGGAAGCAGGTATGTTGCTCAACTATGGGTACCAAGGGATCATGTCGGTTATTGATGCGCTGCTCGACCGCCATGATGTCGTAGTCTATGATAAAGACAATCACGCCTGTATCTATGATGGTATCCGTATGCACCTCGGCAAACGTTTCCCTTTTGAACATAACGATATCGAAAGCGTCAGGAAACAGTTGGAAAAAGCGACTAGGGCCGCACAGGAAAGCGGTGGCGGGGTACTCGTGATTACCGAAGGGGTATTTGGTATGCGGGGAGAACAAGGTATCCTCAAAGAGATTGCCGCATTGAAGGCAGAATTTGACTTCAGGCTCCTGGTGGACGATGCCCATGGATTCGGTATGCTCGGTAATACCGGTGCAGGGGCAGGTGAAGAGCAAGGGTGCCAGGAACAAATTGACCTCTATTTCAGCACTTTCGCAAAATCAATGGCAAGTATCGGCGCTTTCATCGCCGGAGAAAAAGAAATCATTGATTTCCTCCGCTATAATACCCGCTCACAAATTTTTGCAAAATCCCTCCCGATGCCCCTGGTGATCGGCAACCTGAAACGCCTCGAACTTCTGCGCTCCAAACCGGAACTCCGCCAAAAACTATGGCACAACGTAGATCTTTTGCAGGGTGGCCTCCGGGAGGCTGGCTTCAACCTGGGTAGCACCAATAGTTGTGTAACCCCCGTTTATATGCACTGTTCACTGGAAGAATCCACCAACCTCGTATATGACCTCCGCGAAGTTTATAATATCTTCTGCTCAATTGTCGTTTATCCCGTCATCCCTAAAGGAATGATGCTGCTTCGCCTCATCCCTACAGCAGAACACAACGAAGAAGATATCCGCCTCACCATCGAGGCATTCAAGGCGATTAAAGGTAAGCTGGAATCCGGTGCTTATAAAAAAGCTATGGAGGTAATCGCTTGATTAACTGTAATATAGCAGGCTTTTTTAAACTGTTCTCTGGTCGCTTGCGCTACCGAATAGTTTAAAAAAGCCTGCTCATAAGTCTATCCCCCTCCCTTTAGCAGCAGCATATTCTGCTGGTCGGGATGTTTGAAAATGACTTACCGGACAGCGTCAATTAAATCAATTTATGGTGGGGCATCATAACATAACATCGCCCCAAAAGTCTAATCAGCCCTGCCAGGCCGAAATATGCGCAAAGCCAGAATAAAGACAACCGCTCCCGTTATCAATGTATTGATAACCAAAGGCCATTGGGGATTCTGCCCAAATATTCCCAATACTTTATCAATCGCCAGCAGGATGTTGTGCAATCCGAGGAAAACTGCAATCCCGACAATGATGATGGTAAGCAAATTGGCGTAAGTGCCATTTGCATAATCCCCAAGTAACGCCCGGTCATTTGCTGCCAAAAGCAGGAACGTGGCCATCATAGGCAACAACAATCCATTTAAGGCCTGCGCCATAATGATTACAGGAATTGGTTTGAAATCCAGCACGCCAAAAACCATGCCGACCGCAAGTACCCCACCCCATACCATTCGGAATTTTTTTGAAGAAACCTCCCAACCACTCCCACTTTCCCGACCCGGCCCATGGCCAAACAGGCTCTGGCCCGCAATAGCAGCAGCCAGTGGTGCAGTTATTGCCGAGCTAAAACCAGCAGCAAAAAGACCAAGGCCAAACAACCATTTTCCAAAAAAACCAAAGTGCAGCTCAAGGGCATTAGCTACACTTTCATAAGAATAATCCCCGGAAATCTGGGTACCGACCAACAGAATAGCCCCGGAAATCAACCCCCCAATTGTCACCGCTATGGCGATCCCCCACCGCATCTCCCATATCTTCTGCCCATATCCAATGCCAGACCCCAAAAATAAATTGTACGGGACGATCGTCGTACCGACCAGCCCGATAATCAGTAATTCCGAACCTGACGGGATAGATGGCAAAAATGTATGTAAGAGTATCTCACTCCCTCCAATCGGTGTATAAACTGCCGAAAAAGCAAACGCAATACCCATCGCAGCCACCAATGCCCCCATAAAACGCGCGATTTGCCGGAGGCTGCCAATCCACAACAATATTGCACACAAAACGCCTAAAATAAGTGTAAGCAATGGCCCGGGAATAGGTAGAAACAACGCAAGGCCTGCAACTGCGCCCAACAGATTCCCCGCTTCGTATGCGGCACATCCAAAAACCAATGCCCCGAATATAAAGTAGAGCAGCCTGGCAGCACCGCGCTTATCCTGCATCTGCAATGCAATAATCGCCCCAAGGTTCCTCCCTGAAGCAATACTCAGACGTGCAGAAGTTTCCTGTAATATTATCGTGGCCAGTGTTGAAAAAGTCAATGCCCAAAGTAGATCTCCTTCAAATAAAGCACCCGCTCTGGAAGTTGTCGTTACCGTGCCCGGCCCGATAAATGCGGCCGAAATAATAGACCAGAAAAATACACTCGATAACCCTTTCTGAAAGTTTACATATCGGGCCATAAGATAACTTTATCGCGAAAAAAAACTGATACAAAACGCTCCTCACAGTAATCCGACACAATCTATTCCGGATCGGGAAAAGTCATTACCCGCTTTACTTTATATGGCTTCTTGTGTTGGGACTCGAAATACGTACGGACCTGTATCTCCACGGTAATACCAATTGTGATAAACTGAATACCACTTAACAACAGCAGCAGCCCCAGAATGAGTAAAGGCCTACCCCAGATATCATTACCCAATAATTTCAGGCAAAGTAAATAGACATTAATCATCAAGCCGCTGAAAAACAGCAAAAGTCCAATATTGCCAAACAAATGCATAGGACGCTTAAGGTACTTTTTGAAGAAAAGCATCAACAGCAAATCACTCACAACTTTTAAGGTTCGACCAAGGCCATATTTTGACTGGCCAAATTGACGCGCATGATGCTTTACATCAACCTGAGTAATTTTTCCGCCTTCCAGGGATGCCAAAACAGGGATGAAACGGTGCAGCTCACCATAAATACCAAGATCTTTGGCCAAATCAGCCCGGATTACTTTGAGGGCACACCCATAATCCTTAAGATTAACACCGGACGCATTTCGGATAATATAATTCGCAACCCGGCTTGGTACCTTGCGCAGAAAAAAACCATCCTGACGATCCGCCCTGTTTCCGGCTACCATATCCCATTCTCCTTTCTCACACACGCTAAGCATCATAGGAATATCCGAAGGATCGTTTTGCAAATCACCGTCCATCGTTACGATGTAACTACCCATCGCATGGTCAATACCTGCCATCAATGCCAGACTCTGACCATAGTTCCTTTTGAACTCAATAATCTTTAGGCGCGGGTGCGCAACCGCCTTTAATACCCGCACGGTGCCATCGGTAGAACCATCATCCACAAAAATCATTTCGTAATCCAGATCTTTAAGCGCAGATGTTATCTGCCCGACCAATGGGCGTACATTCTCCTCCTCATTAAACACCGTAACCACTACAGACAATTTGTGTAGCATACACCTCCTTTTTAATTCTTCTTCAAAACTCCTTTCACTACACCACCTACTTAGAGCAGATTACTCAGATAAAGGACCGATATCGTAAGTCAATGCCCCATGCCTTACCTTAATCTCCGAGACCTTCCGCACTCCAATGTCAGGATAGTCATTTGGATCAATAATATACAATGCAGAAGTATCGCTTCCCACTAAATCCCTTGGGATAACCGAACCCCTTGCAATGGTAAGATAAAAAGAATTGGTAGGCTGCATATCCGTTTTTTTATATACCAGCATACGCTCGTCCCGATATGCCTTCCCTGCTAAAAGGGAAGTTTCCCGGCAAAGTTTACCAAAGTCATGTGCATTCCGATCAGGTAGTACAAACCAGTTGAAACCGATCCGAAACAATAGCAGTACAATAATTGCCATTGGCACACCCCAAACCGAAACGTTCCTTGTCATCTTCCAAAAAGCCAAACCCGACGCAATACCAAGAAAAATACTCTTCAACGGCCAATTCGGAACGATTTGCAGCCTGCCTAAAAAGAAAGGCAAAAAAGCAGCTATAAAAAAACTCGCAGCCATCGCAACCAATATCCCCAGAAAAATCCGGGTATGTATCGTTCCCCGTTCCGAATGCCAGGTACGCAGGTCGAGAAAAATACCAAAAACCAATGGTACAAACATCAACAGATAACGGGGATAAACTTCAGGAGAAATCCAGTACACCCAAATATTGCTTAAAAAAATAACCGCTAAACACGCGGTAAAAGGATGCCTGCGAATCCTGCTCCAAACCTCCCGGTCAAGGACGAAAATTGCCATCAACGACCATGGAAAAAAATGATAGACCATCTCAAAAGGAAAAGTGAATACGTGCATGACCGTCCTGCCCAAACCATAATTTACCACAGTCCGCTTGGAAGATTCAGAAAACAGCGTTTGAAATACTGTATCAAGTGCATTAAATTGCAGGTAAAAGCTATAATAGGTACCAACAACCCCTGTAAAAACCAAAATTCCCAATATATGCTGCCAACTCAATAGTCTGCTCAAAGCCCCTCGGAAAAGAAAGTATCCGGAAAGCGTCAAACCGAGAAAAACTACCGCAGGAAGCCCTTTCAATAAAAAACCGATCGCCCCCAGCAGATATGCACCCAAAAACAAAACCGTCCATTTCCCTTTTTCAAAAAAATGGTAAACCGTCATAAACATACCAAAAATGACCCAACTAAACGTACAATCAATCAACGCAAGCATCGCATCCCAGAAAAGCACCCGCCCACAAGTAATCAGCATAAAAGCAGCTAGCACGGCTTGTCCAGACCCATAATGCCGGCGAAAAACAAAAAATACCGAAGCCGCATATCCAAGTAAAGCCAGCACGGTAGGTATTCTCGCCGTGAATTCATCAACTCTTCCGGATAATTCAAAAAAAACCAACAAAATCCAGTTAAAGAGCGGTGGTTTGTTGTAGTAATACTCCCCATGCAACGTCGGGGTAATAAAATTTCCTGACCATTTCATCTCTAAAGCGACTAAAGCACGTATTGCTTCGTCGTCAATAAATGTCATGAGCCCTAAATTGATCAGGAGTGCAGGCAGGAGCAGCAGACAAGCCAATATGACCCATAAAGTATTCGAAAAAAATCGTTGATGCACTGGTAGAATCGTCAAAATCTTGATATAGATCACTAAATACACAAAGGTATTACACGAATCAAAGGAATGGGCAGAATTACAGACAGATTTTAAAAATCAAACGCAAATACAAAAATCTAAAGCCGCCATGTTGATTTTTTCCATTTTAGCAAGTACTTATACTTTATTCCTCGCCGCTAATCTTCAAGCGACAACTCCTTACCAGCCAAAGCCTGTCGCACAACTGCATACCGATACTTCCCAATGGCTCGAAATTACCCGTATAGAAGCCAATATCCTGCTGGACCTCCGTTATGCTACTAAAAACAACTTTGTAGGGGCACAAATGTACGACTGCCCACGCTGCTTCCTAAGACCCGCCGTAGCAAGAGCACTCGCCGAAGTTCACAGGGAATTGCGCAAAAAAGGTCTGGGCCTGAAACTCTACGATTGCTATCGCCCCCAGTCTGTGCAATGGGCGCTCTGGAAAAAAGTCCCTAACCCGCAATATGTGGCCGACCCCAGAAAAGGCTCAATGCACAACCGGGGCTCCGCTATTGACCTGACCCTCGTGGACCTACACGGCCGGGAACTCGATATGGGCACCCCCTATGACTTTTTTGGACAGGAAGCATATATTGATTATACCAATTTACCGGAAAAAGTACTCGAAAACAGAAAAACCCTACAGCAGGCAATGATCGCAAAGGGATTCCGTACAACAAGAACGGAGTGGTGGCATTTTTCTTTTACCAAAGCTGCATATCCAATTAGCGACATGCGGTGGCCATGCCCTTAGCCATTTTTATCGCTCATCGAAAACAAAGAAAAGCATTCGTTCGTTTCCACATTGTATTTTCGTAATTTTGTAGTCCTTCGAGTTATAGGACACACAACAGATCCAAATTATGCAATTTAAATCCGACGTAGAGGCAGTTGATGCACTAGCCAACGCCTACCTCGAGCTGAAAAAAGAAATCGGCAAAGTTATCGTAGGACAGGACGAAGTCGTAAAAGGCGTGATCATCGCATTATTCAGCAATGGACATAGCTTGTTGGTGGGTGTACCCGGCCTTGCCAAAACCCTCCTGGTCAGTACCATCGCCGATGTACTCGACCTTGACTTCAAACGCATCCAGTTCACGCCCGACCTGATGCCATCAGATATTACCGGATCGGAAATCCTGGATGAAGATCGGCACTTCCGTTTCAATAAAGGGCCGTTGTTCGCCAATATCGTCCTCGCTGATGAAATCAACCGGACCCCTCCCAAAACCCAGGCAGCTTTGCTGGAAGCTATGCAGGAAAAATCTGTCACCGTAAGCGGTATTCGCCACCTTCTGCCCAAGCCCTTCTTCGTATTGGCTACCCAAAACCCAATCGAACAAGAAGGTACCTATCCCCTGCCCGAAGCACAGCTCGACCGCTTTATGTTCAATATCCCATTAGGATACCCCTCTTATGAGGAAGAACTCGAAATCGTAAAAAGTACCACTGCGATTCAGTCCATTGAATTACAGCACGTCGTAACTGGTGACCAGATTTTGTTTTTCCAGCAATTAATCCGAAAAATACCTGTTTCTGATAATGTCCTGAGCTATGCCGTCAGCCTGGTGACAAAAACCCGGCCCAATACGCCGATGGCACCTGCAAATGTCAACAACTACCTCTCCTGGGGGGCAGGACCCCGGGCATCCCAGTTCCTCGTGCTAGGTGCAAAATGCCATGCCGCTATTAAGGGAAAATACTCCCCTGATGTCGAAGATGTCCAGGCCATCGCCAAGTACGTCCTCCGGCACCGGATCGTCCGTAATTATAAAGCAGAAGCGGAAGGTATTTCTGAAGAAAATATCATCGAAGGCCTGCTTTAATTTCCTGCACCCCGGGCGTAAAGTACCCGTGGTAACCGGTGATGAAAATATACTGCAGCCCGCCTGTCGCACTAAGCCAGTTCTGCCAATCAAACACTGGCTCTCGCTGCCACGGGTCTGCATAGTAGAAAATGGGCTGTTTTTTTCCTTACGAAGGCTTTTCAAAAGATCATCGCCCCGCTACGCTCATGAAAAAGGTATAGCACAGGCGAAAGAGGTTGTTTCCATCCTGCAGTGGTCCGATCGTAACAAAAGTATGTTTCGGATGGCTCATTCACGCCAAATCTCAAGAATCCTGCATCTTCCTATTGCAACTGTGCAGGAAAAAACCCTGGCACAACAGCACCTTAGTACATTCCAGTAATAAAAACAAAAGCAATGTCCGTTTCTGATGCTTTCTACAGGTATTTCTCCACCTGTATCTCTTTTCTGCTGCCGTTAATCCTTACAAATTGTACTGGCGATGCGCCGGGAGGGCTGCGTTCTACACCGAACGCCTTTGGAAAAGTTAATGACCTGGTAGTCGTCACCGATAAAGAAATTTGGGAAAGTCCAATCGGGGATTCCATTCTTTATTATTACTCCGGGCCGTTTCCCATCCTTCCCCAACCTGAACCCATCCTCGAAATCAAATATTTCAGTCCTGAAGACCTTGAAGAAGATCAGCTCAGAAAGCAAATGCGCACCTATCTTTTTGCCTGTGACCTCAGCGATAATAATTCCCAGGCAGCAAAAATGATGAAATTCCTCGCCGGGGAACAAAATATGACCCAAATCAAGCTCAACCCCAAGAATAATATCGTAGTTGGCAAAGATAAATGGGCCAAAGGCCAGATGCTGATCTTCCAGTTTGCCCGGAACCGACAGGAATTAGTTGAAAATTTAAAAGACAACTTCCCCGCTATTCTCAAAAAAGTACGGGAAAATGACTACAGGCAAATGGATGCTACCGTATTTTTTGAAGGCCGAAGCGAAAAAATAGAGCAAAACGTCCGCAATAAAATAGGCGTAGATATACGCATCCCCAAAGGGTATGTACAAGCGCTCAACGATGAGGAAATCATGTGGCTACGCAGGGAAACCGAGGAAACTTCTTCCAATATCATCCTGAGCAAGATCCCTTATCAGCGCAAGGAACAACTTTCGCGCGAAGGCATCAAGGCAATCCAGGAAGCAATTGGAAAAAAATATGTCTCGACCCAGCTCGATAATACTTATATGAAAATCAATGACGTTGACCTGCCTATGTACGTCAACCCCATACGGTTTAAAAATCTGTACGCACTGGAGGCCCGCGGGATATGGGAAATTGTGAACGACTATATGGGCGGTGCTTTTGTAAGCTATCTCATCCTCAACCCCAAAACAAACGATTTGATTTTTATCATGGGCTTTTTACATGCGCCCGGTGAAGATAAACGCAATTTTATCCAGCAAATTGACCATGTCATTCACACGACACGGATCCCATAAATCAGGTATCCGACAATAGGGGGTATGTAAAAAGAAAAACCTTTGCCATACCTGCGGGAAGTTTTATTGGGGTTGTGTAAAAAGTCCCGACACTGTCATTTGGCAGCGCCAGTTACAAAAATTCCTTTTTACACAACCCCAATCTTTTACACAAACGCCACACGGCGATGCGTTTATTTGCAGTCCCAAAAAACATTATTCCATAATCAGAGAAAGGCTTTTCTTTGTAAACGCAGACAATGCTTCACCCTTTAGCATACCTTGCTGAAGCAGTGCAAGTTGAAGCAAAAAGGCAGCCATTTCTTTTTGGGTGTCTGCGCCTTCCGTCTTCAGCAACTTCCCGCAAATCAAGGGGTGATTGGTATTGACTACCACATTGTAAGAATCCGGAAAACCACTGCCTTGCATTCCCTGAAACGCCTGCATTTCTTTCATCCGGCGCATGAACTCCGGTCGGGTGATAAGTACAGGTGCTGCTTCCGGCGAGAGTGCTTTCGTTGACAACATAGCATCTGCAGAGGAGAGGACACCTGTAAATATTTCTTCGACCTTTTTGAGATCGGATTCGCTCAGGACCGACTCCCGTTGTTCATCTTTTTGGATCAGATGATCGGGAGTATCTGCATCTACCCGGACAAAAGAGACATTTTCCAGCTTATACTCTAAATGCTGGATGAAGTGGTTATCAATCACCATATCCATTTTCAATACATCGTACCCATTATCCTTACAAGCGAGTATCTGACTGTGGTGCTGATCGGGAGACGGGGTATAGAGGATTACCACGCGACCGTTTTTATCTGTCTGGGTCGCTTTGACTTTTTCCACATACGCTTCTACCGGATAAGACGCGCCATCGAGATTTTGGAGCAGGGCAAATTTGATCGCCCGTTCATGAAATTTTTCGTCAGAAAGCATTCCGTACTTAACGAATACCCCAAGATCGCCCCATTTTGCGTCGTATGCTTCCCGATCCTTTTTAAACAACTCCTCCAGTTTATCCGCAACCTTTTTCGTGATATAGGTCGAGATTTTACGGACGTTTCCATCTGCCTGCAGATAGCTCCGGGAAACATTCAAAGGGATATCCGGCGAATCAATGACGCCGTGTAAAAGTCTGAGGAATTCCGGTACGACATCTTCGATGTTGTCGGTCACATATACCTGGTTGGAATATAATTGGATTTTATTGCGCTGTAGCTCGAGGTTATTCCCTAATTGGGGAAAATAAAGGATACCGTTGAGCGTGAAAGGGTAGTCAATATTGAGATGTATCCAAAATAGGGGAGCCTCAAAAGAAAAGGGATAGAGTTCGCGATAAAAAGAGCGGTAATCATCGTCGGAAAGCTCGCCGGGGGATTTTTTCCACGCTGGCTCCGGGTTATTGATGATATTAGGTACCTGGGTAGTATCCTCATCCCCTTCCTTATTTTCTTCAGGTTTAGTCCCGAACTGAATAGGAACAGGGAGAAATTTACAATATTTTTGGAGCAGCGATTCAATGCGGGAATCTTCTAGAAACTCCATACTGTCGTCGCTCAGGTATAATACTACATCCGTGCCCCTGTCTGCTTTATCATTTTCTTCAAGCGTATATTCAGGATTACCGAGGCAAGTCCACGTCACTCCTTTTGCCCCTTCAGTAAAAGATTTGGTATGCACCTCAACTTTATTCGCCACCATGAAAGCGGAGTAAAAACCGAGACCAAAGTTGCCGATCAGATTGGCGTCATCTTTATATTTTTCAAGGAACTCTTTCGCACTTGAAAACGCCACCTGGTTTAAATACTTTTGTACTTCTTCTTCCGTCATCCCAATCCCGTGGTCGCGGATCGTCAGGGTCTTGTTTTCTTTATCCGGGATCACCTGAATAGCCAAATTACCGAGCTCCCCGTTAAATGCCCCACGCAGGGCAAGAGCTTTGAGCTTCGAGCTGGCATCAACTGCATTAGAGACAAGTTCGCGCAGAAATATTTCGTGATCGGAATAGAGGAATTTTTTGATAATCGGAAAAATGTTCTCCGTCTGAACTGAAATCGTGCCTTTTTGCATTGTCTGGAAATTTATTCTGTTGATAAATACCTGTAAAATGGGAGTTTTGATATCGTGACAATAAAAAACCTCAACTCATATCAACAAATGTCATACCAGAACGATTAACCTGTCAATTTGACACCAAGTATATCAAAGCAGAAAGACGAATGGGCATAATAAGTATTGCACAAAACACACCAGGCTGTTGCAACAATTCTAAAGCGGGAATTCTTTTAGGCAAAAATTTGCTTTTAAAATAAAAAAGCCTTTTCTTTGCACGAGCTTTGAGTTAGTCCAGTCTTGGAATCTCTTCCAATTCAGCTTTTCCAAAATAAAAAAGGTTTCTACATCGCAGGAACAAGTATTTTTCTTACTAAAGATACTTTTGCTTTCAAATTTCACGAAGTACACTTCTGTGAAAAATGATTGTATGAGGTGAGCAGGAAGCCATATTGGGGGGACGCTTGGCCGAATGCTCACCCTCTTCAATTTTGTAAAGACAAGCACACACGTGTTTGTTTTAAGATATGTCATTCCAGGGAAACCTGAATGGCTTTGCCGATTCAACTGGGGGGTAGAATCGGCATTTTTTTTATGCCGGGATTTTATTTACCCTTGTCACATGGCGGCCCCCGTCAAAAGGCGTATCCAGGAATACCCGGACAATCGCTTCGGCTTCGGCAACGGATATGAAACGCGAAGGCAGAGAAAGGATATTCGCATCGTTGTGCGCACGGGCGAGCGAAGCAAGTTCTGTATTCCAACATAATGCTGCCCGAATTCCCTGGTGCTTATTAGCAGTAATAGCGGCTCCATTACCACTTCCACAAATAACAATACCCATGGCCGCTTCGCCAGATTCCACAGAAAGAGCGAGGGGATGTATATAATCGGGATAATCCACGGAAGATTCTGAGAAGGCTCCGAAATCCAGGACTTCGATTTGCCATTTTTGGAGCAACTCCTTCAGGTGTTCTTTGAGTCGGAATCCGGCGTGGTCACAACCAATTGCAATTTTCTTCACTTCGATAAATTTAAAATTGGAAGTTGTCTATAGATTTTAAAGTAAAGGCAGCCTTATTTTATTAAATCGGGCCTCTTTTTTTGATTTGCCTTCGAAAAATCAAAAAAAGAGGCCCGATTTAAATTGTTATTTGACCCAAAGCGCCAGATAAAGCCTTATAAACCAGCACCATTCAAAGTACTTGAGCGGCGGGCTTTTGGTTTACTGACCGACCGGAGGCATACCAGGAGACTCTGGCTGTTGTACTGCTTTGTAAGGCGCGAACCTTGCCTCGAGCTTAGTCTGAAAATCCTTATCGTTGCCACGCTTGGCATCGTCGATCAGTTTATTCATCGTGCGCTGTGCCATATCGTAATCAAACGCAAAGCTATTGGACAAGATATCCGGAGACACCGAGGTATAGAAACGGAGTTGCTCTTCCGTATTTTTAGCGAGAATTTCCATAATCGGTTTTGCTTTTTTATACGCATCTGCATCCATATAGACATCCAGCATATAATACGCCCGATAATCATACGGGAAATTCATATCGGGAAACACTTTGAAGTACTTATCTACCAGGGCCACTGCCTTATCCTTTTGTCCGCTCCTGAGCATCTCACCGGCTGCACGACGCATACCGAGCTGCATACTTTGCAGGCTGGGCATGAAAGAATTATCTACGAAAGTTTCTTTCTTGTCAAAATTGCCCCAACGGAATTTCTCCATAACATTCTTATAAAAAATATCCGTTGCCACACGGCCACTGCCAATCAGGCCGAACGTAGGATCAGAAGACGAGCGCACGGGGACGATACGAAGCCCGAGGCCTTCGAGTTGCATATAGCTATCGAGGCCGAAGAATTTTTCCGGGCGGGTAGTGACGGAAAAATAAATTGGTCGTTCCCAAAGGTTAGAGGCGATGATATCGAGGACCGCAATATCGTCTTTCTGAAGGAATTCCTTTCCTGCCAGATTGAGTGGGATACGATCCACCACAACTGAATCCGACGGTCCGATCAGGCCTGCTTTTTGTGCAGCGGCACGATCAACGGGCAGATAAACCGACTGGGTCGGCATATAGCTCTCTGTGAATTCGCCGCTTTGTAAAGGAAGGGGATGGTCTTCGCCAATGAATTTCAGGAATTGTTGAAGGCTCATTTCCCGGTCTTCCCCAAGCTTGGGATAAAGGACTTGGTTGCGTTTACTTCCACGCATCGCATCGGAGGAAATCGAAAGTTTCAGCGCAGGGGATTCATTGACTTTCCTGCGAAGAAGGTCAATATACCAATCTACCGCAATCAGGCTAAGGTTGACGACACGCACATCGGTACGTATGCCTTCGACCTCCTGAGCGTACCAAAGCGGGTAGGTATCGTTGTCGCCGTAGGTAAAAAGTACCGCATTAGGGGCACAGGACTCCAGGAAGTTGACCGCATAATCTCTTGACGCGTAATGATCGCGACGGCTCATATCGTCGAAATTCTGGGTCAGCATCAGCACGGGCGCTACCATGACCACGATACCGGCCAGGCTTGCACCGACCGGATTGTTGAGCTTAAGTCGCTCCTGCAAGATTTCAAAGAGGGCCAATACACCTAAACCGATCCAGATACAGAAGGTAAAGAACGAGCCGACCATCACGTAATCCCTTTCCCGTGGCTCATTTGGAGGCTGATTAGCATAGATAATAATCCCGATACCTGTAATTCCAAAGAGGAACAGTAAGCCGAGAAAATCTTGGCTACGCTTATTGAAGTGGTAAATCAAACCCAATAGTCCGAAGAGGAAAGGCAACATGAAATATCGGTTTCTCCCTTTATCCTCGCGCATCTGCTGAGTAATCTTGCTTTGATCGCCAAGGCGGATATTATCAATGAAGGGGATACCCGATATCCAGTGCCCATTGGATTTGTCCCAGGGGTTGTAGCCCTGGACCGCATTTTGACGCCCGGAGAAATTCCACATGAAGTAGCGCCAGTACATCCAGCTGAGCTGATATTTGAAAAAGAAGCTGATATTATCCCCCATATTCGGGCGGCCAGGAGGAAGAGGTTGATCGGGCGAGAGTCCTATCCAGCGCTTATACAATGACGGACGGCCCTGCGAGCCGTCGCTAAGCCTTGGAAAAGCCATTTCCTGTCTTTTGTCATAAACATACGAAAGGCGCTCGTCCACTATTTCGTATTTATCGCCCACCCGGCCATACCGGTTTTGGGACTTCACGTCAATCGGCCTTGCGTCAAAGTGGGGGCCACGAAGCAATGCCCGTTCTCCATATTGCTCACGGTTAAGATAAGGCAACAGGCGCATAGCATCCGTAGGCGTGTTCATATTGATTGGCGGATTGGCATTAGCACGGGTCACCACCATCCCGTAAGTAGAGTAAGAAATGACCAGCAATGCTACAGCGACAATAGCATTTTGCAAGGTTGGGTTATTATTCCGCTCGGCATAGCGAAGGCCGAATACGGTACCTGCAATTAAAAGCAGGACGAGGGGGATCAACCCGGAGTGGAAAGGCAACCCGAGACTGTTTACCATAAACATATCAAACATCCCCCAAAGCTTGGGCAAGCCGGAAACAATAAACGATTGAACACCGAAAATCATCAGCAAGCCCACCCCAAGAGAGGCGATCATACCATTGAAAGTGAATTGCTTATACCTTTTCAGATAAAAGAAAAAGGCCAACGCAGGGAAGGTAAGAATACTCAACAGGTGAACCCCCAATGACAAACCTGAAGAATAAATCGCAAAAATCAGCCATTTGTCGTATTTCGGTTCATCCGGCTGGTGATACCAGTGGATTGTTGCCCACATGGTCAGTGTGGTAAAGAAAGTGGACAGGGCATATACCTCTCCTTCTACTGCCGAAAACCAGATCGAAACGCTGAAAGCCGTGGCAAGGCCGGAAGCAAGACCTGAAAAAGCGAGGGCAATCGTCTGGGCAGTATCTGGGTTTCCTGCTCTCCCGACCATAGCGATTTTACCGAGAATAATCGTTATCCAGGCAATGAACATGGCGGCGAAAGCAGTAGAAACTCCAGAGAGCAGGTTAACAGCAAAAGCAATATCTTCCGGTTTATCTGATACTACAGTAGCAAACCATGCAAAGAGGCGTCCAACCAGCAGGAACAGCGGTGCTCCTGGTGGGTGGACTACCTGGAGTTTATACGCTCCAAGGATAAATTCACCACAATCCCACAAACTACCTGTACGCTCGGCAGACAAGTAATACACTACAGCCGATATGGAAAAAACCAGCCAACCCGTAAGACTACTAATCTTTTTGAAAGAAAACATGATGATTTTTTATTGTATAATGTCTTTGAAAATATGTTTTTCATTAATGAAACGCATACCTGCGCCTGACAGCCACGCGATAAGCAAGGCTACGCCAGCTATGATTTCGAATCAGGCAAAACTAATAAAATAAATTTAACCATTCCTTGAGCAAAAGTTTATTGTTGCATTATCCACCTAATATAGGCTACCTTTGCAAAAAAATTAGCAGCCATGTTTAAACTGGTACTAACCATCGTGATGATTTATCTGGCCTACAAATTTTTTTTTGAGGGCCGTCTATTCCTGAAGTATCCCGGGCCCCGGCAGCGGGAAGAAGGGCCCCAGAAAAGTTACGGAGACGTGCCCCCGGCCCGGTCGGACAAAAAAGACGACTATATTGATTACGAAGAAATAAAATAATTTGGAAAATACTTTCAAAATCGGAAACCTTGTCTTGTACAAGAATAACCAGCTCATTGCCTTTAATAAGCCAGCAGGCGTGCCTGTACAGCCTGACCTTACCCAGGATAAAGACCTCATCGGTCTCGCTGAAATCTATGCCAAGTCCAGCTTGTTCCTGATTCACCGGCTCGACCGTCCGGTGAGCGGGGTTGTTTTACTTGCCAAAACAAAAAGTGCACAAAATACCCTTAGCGATGGGTTTCGTTCAGGGACTGTACAAAAAACCTATCTGGCCGTTGTACAAAATCCTCCTCCACAGGACGAAGGGATTCTCGAACATTTTATTGTAAAAGATTCCCGCAGCAAACGCGCCAATGTTGTAAAAGAGGGTGAGAAAGATGCACAAAAAGCCATTTTGCGCTATCGGGTACTCGGCCGGAGCGACCGCTACCACCTGCTTGAAGTTATATCGGAAACGGGAAGATTCCACCAAATCCGATGCCAGCTCGCAGCAATTGGCTGCCCAATAAAAGGGGATATAAAATACGGGGCACGGAGGAAAAATGCGGACCGTTCCATCCATCTCCATGCCTGGAAGCTCGCTTTCTCTCACCCTGTTGATCAATCCAATGTCCAGATCACCGCACCCTTGCCACAAGATTCCTTATGGCAAGCCTTCAATGTAACCCTTTCAACGTCTGAACCGCCCACAGATCAGCCATAACACTATGGAAATCATCCTGAAATATTTCCCCAACCTCGGGGAACGCCAAAAGCAGCAATTAGAAGCACTTGGCCGGCTGTATGTGGAATGGAATCACAAAATCAATGTCATTTCCAGAAAAGATATTGATGCGCTTTATGAACACCACATCCTCCACTCGCTGAGTATTGCGAAGATAATGGCCTTTCAACCAGGTGCCCACATCCTCGACCTTGGCACAGGTGGCGGCCTGCCTGGGTTACCGCTCGCTATCATTTTTCCGGATACTTCCTTTACCCTCATTGACGGCACCAGCAAGAAAATCATGGTTGTAAAGGAAATTTCTGCCTCCCTGGGACTTTCGAACGTAACACCCATACACATACGGGCGGAAGAACTCCGCCAGAAATTCGATTTTGTCGTCACCCGTGGCGTGGCCCCCTTAGATAAACTTATCACCTGGACTGAAAAACTCATGGAACAGAAACAGCGCCACCTTTATCCTAACGGGCTTTTTGCGCTCAAAGGAGGGAACCTGAAAGGAGAAATTGCCACATTGCCGAAGGGGAGCTTCCATGAACTTTTTCCAATCGCCAATTTTTTTTCAGAGCCTTTTTTCGAAGAGAAGTTTATCGTCTATGTGCAGGGTTGAGTGCCTTTCACAAATTCTCGTTATCTTTACGCAGCTATTTTAAAGACTGGAACCATAAAAATCAAGAAAGATGTCCTTTGAAATTGAAGGGAAACTGTACAGGAAGTTTCCTACCGAAAATAAGACCGGTACTTTCCAGGCACGGGAATTTGTTATTGAAACCGAAAGCGGCAACTACCCACAATTGATCAAGTTTCAACTGGTACAGGACAAATGCAGCTTACTGGACGACTACCAGGAAGGGGAAGCCATAAAAGTCTATTTCGACCTTCGTGGAAGAGAATGGAACGACAAATTTTTCACCAACCTCAATGCCTGGCGCCTCGACCGTCCTAAGGACAAGCCCGCCCAGGCTGCTGCACCACAAGCTGGGGAACCAGATAACTTCCCTTCTACCCGGGACGAACCGAAAGCCGATTTCGATAACGACCTGCCTTTCTGAAATTAAACCAGCCCAAGGGCTTTCAGAATTTGCGCGGTATGGTCTTTCGTATCTACCTTGTCGAAAATTTTTTCGATAACGCCTTCTTCGTTGATGACGAAAGTGGTGCGCAGGACGCCCTCATAGGTACGCCCATACATTTGTTTTTCACCCCAGGCACCGTAGAGCTTCAGGATTTGTTGATCGGTATCCGGGATAAGCGGAAAAGGGAGCGCGTACTTTGATTTGAAGCCCTGGTGCTTTTTTGCGTTGTCCGGGCTTACCCCAACAATCGAGAAACCTCTCGCCAGCAGGGCAGCATAATTGTCGCGTAAATTGCAACTTTCTGCAGTACAGCCCGGTGTATCATCCTTCGGGTAGAAAAATAGGATGAGCTTACGACCCTCAAACTGACCGAGCGAAATCGGATTTCCTGCCTCGTCAGTTGTATTGAACACGGGGGCCTTATCCCCTTCCTTGAATGCCGCCATAAGATTTGTTTTTTCTGCCAAACACCATACAGGGCATATTGTTTGAGCCTCCCAAATGTTTGAACAGAGGATTTATTAAATTAAGGTCAGATCGCCGGATCGTGCAAAAATCCCGGCTGATCAGGATAATAATGTGCTTGTCAGCGCAGAAAGTCCCGTTCAAAAACAGCAATATTCCCCATGGCATCCATAACTTCAAGCCTCAGCTGGTGCGTACCTTTCCCCAATGTTTCCTCAAAGGTGTGTTGTATCCTGCGGTTTTTTTCATCATAAACAAACATTGCCCATCTGCCATCAATAAATGCTTTGAAACGCAAGTTTGGAAGATTTATAGAAGCTGAAACGTTATCGCTGATCTTGAAGCTCATTGTAGAATAACGCCGCATATCAGGATAAAATCGCTCCAGCTGAACCCTGGGGGGCACAGTATCCAGCATGACGCAGAAATCGCCAAGACTGCGTACGGGTGCCACAAGCATCCCATCATCCTGCCATTGTCCGCCCCAATTTGTTACCGAACCCTTTGAGACCTGGGCAATAAAAGCCCTGGCCTTCAGGTTTTGCGGGACTCCCTCGGCGCGTAGCCCGAGCGAGAAGGCACGGTGCAAAGGAATGTCGTCAGGCTGAAAACTGTGCATATAAGAAAACTGTCCGGTAGCCGGGGGCTTAGTTCCGTATCGGATCAATGCATTTTCGTACAAAACCCCCTTAGGGAGATGAACGTAAAGCCTGAAGTCCTCGATTTGATGCGAACGGTCATAGGGCCAAAAAAACTGGTATGGGACATTGCCCGGCGCAAAATTCCGTTCTGATACGCCCCTGCGTATATTCAACACTGCCTTTGCCGTATTCCCGGCAATATCCGAAACTGCAAATTCCAGATTTTTAATCTCTCCAGGACCAACGGACAGCCAACCGGTCTTTTCCGAGGTATAAATCGAAAGAAAATTTCCAGGAAGCTTGAAGCAGCGGTGAAAATAGCTCCCCCTGTTCCTTTGCTCAAGATAGTCAATATGTGCATTGAGGAAACGGCTTTCGTCCTGCCCGATAGCATCCATCCTAAACCCATAAAGCAACTCATCTCCGTCAAAAAGGTCCAGCGCGTATATTCCGTTCCAGTTAGAAACACCATCCATGTGGTCATAGGCCTTAATAGCCATTCCAAATTGAGCGGTATTAACTGTAATCGTATCGGTAGGGAGCCGGTACTTACCATTTTTAAAAACCAGCGGAAGTATCCGGGATCCAACGATATTCATCTGCTCGTCCATCTCATATACCTTGAGCTCATGAAGGCGGGGCGGGATTGCATCGGCAACCTTATAGCCAAAAAGCAGGGGGTTATGGGGTTTATTGGTCGCTGTTTCGCGAATTTCAAAATGGAGGTGAGGGCCAAAGGAATGGCCTGAATTGCCCATAAAGCCCACTAAATCCCCTTTTTTGACCTCAAACTGTCCGGGAACAGGGCGTAGCGTCAGTTCAAATGTCTCTGCATCCCGCTGCTGGCCCAATACAAATTGACGAACCCCTGCAGAAAAAGACTCCAGATGAGCGTAGAGGGTCGTATAGCCATTAGGGTGCTGAATATACAGGTGGTTTCCATAGCTATCCGGAGAAACGACGATTTTTGAAATAAATCCCTCGGCCGCCGCATAGATTGGTGTACCGATTGCACCTTTAATATCAATACCGGCATGAAAATGATTTGGGCGCAACTCCCCGAACGTACCCGAAAGCCGAAGCGGTGCCGCAACGGGGTGTTGAAAATATCCCTTAGGGTATTCCGTCTTGAACCCACCAAGCCAGCACAGGCAAGTGGCGAAAAACAATATATAGCTGATTTTCCCCATTACAGACTCCAAAGAATTTTTATTGGTCAAGCCAACTGCCCCAGTTCCCGACGTTCGTTGCATGACTGCTATTGTGCTGAAGCATATCTATAAATATTTTCCTGGAAACAGGGCGTGCGCCCAAACTTGCGAGATGTGGTGTTTCCTGCTGGCAATCCACAAGTACAAAACCCCGTTCCCGAAGTATTCTCACCAAGGTTATAAATCCGTATTTTGACGCGTTACTCACCCTGGCAAACATGGACTCTCCAAAGAAAATAAGCCCCAGGGAAATTCCGTATAAGCCCCCCACCAGATTTTCGTCCTGCCAAACCTCTACTGAATGGGCATAGCCCAGAAGATGTAACGCATGATATGCATCCAGCATTTCAGAAGTAATCCATGTTCCATCCTGCCCTTTTCTGAAGGAGTCCCTACAGCTTTCCACTACCTTTCGGAATGCACGGTCAAAGGTCACCTGGAACTTTTGGCCATTAAAGTAATTACGCATGCTTTTAGAGACCTTCAATTCATCCGTGAACAGTACAAACCTTGGATCAGGAGACCACCAAAGGTAAGGTTCGTCCGCTCCAAACCAGGGGAATATCCCTTCCGAATACGCCTGTAAAAGCCTCTGAGGGTTTAAATCCCCACCAATGGCCAGCAGACCGTCCTGGTCGGCCAAATGTACCGGGGGAAATGCAAAATTGTTTTTAGAAAGCCTATAAATTGCCATAATAAGTTATCCACATATTTTTCCACATTTAATTTATTTGCTTTTTATATATAGATGAAAATTCACATATAATACTGCCGAGAGCAGTAACATCGCGCCTGCCTGATGCAATACGCCCCAGCCTACCGGGATAATCCCAAGGCTGTTAATGACCGTTATGATCCCTAACATTATCTGCACTAAAAACAGGCCTGCCATCGCCCAGACACCGCGGCGCAATATGGGTGAGCTTGTCGCCCGCAATACATATACACTGAAAATTAATCCAATGACAATCAATACATAAGCGATATTTCTATGCAAAAAATGGATCAATGACGGAGCAAAAGGACTACTATCGTAGCCGGAAAGATTACCCGTATCCCATGCCTCCGGGTCCATTAATACCCCGGGGATATACGCCCCGTTGTAGTCGGGCCAGGTTGGGTAATATATTCCCGCTTTCATCCCCGACATTACCCCACCGATGACAATCTGGACCGCGAGCAGTACCCCAACAGCCAGCCCCCATCTTTTCAGGGCAAAATTGTTAATAACCTGTGGAAAAAACCCATAAGTTTTCAACATCGTCCAAAACAAATAACTATAAAGGATCAGTGCGAGGGAAAGATGTATGGACAACTTGTAAGCATTTACCCAGGGGCGGTCTGTCAACCCGCTCGCGACCATTATCCAGCCAAAAGAAGCGACAAGCGCTGCAAGTGCGATAACCACCAGCAGGCGGCGCATAAGCATCTTGTCAATCCATCCCTTTCGCCAGAAAATAAAGAAAGGAATCACAAACACCATCCCCATCATCCTCGCCCAAAGACGATGGAAATATTCCCAGAAATAAATGAAGCGGAACTCCCCCATCGTCATCCCCTGGTTGATTTTCTGATATTGAGGCGTTGCTTTATACAGATCAAAAGCCTCTTGCCAGGCTTCAGTGCTCATTGGTGGAAACGTACCGGTAATAATTTCCCACTTGGTAATAGACAGCCCAGAGCCTGTAAGCCGGGTGACCCCTCCAATCACCACCTGAAAAAAAACAAGTAATATACCCGTCATCAACCAAATCGTAACCGCCCGTGGATAGGTACGGGGGACTTGCAAAGCATGTTTTTCATGAACCATCGTATCCATTTTTTCAATGCAAAACAAATTTTGCAGACATTGTTCCCTGCGTTTTCCACAATCCTATAATAATGACAATAAAATAACTTTTTAAAAAAAATATTACTACCAGTCATCATTAGTGCTGTGGATTTGTGGAAAGCGAGTACACAGCCAATGCAAAAAAAATAATGATTCCCTGTAAAAGTAGAGTTATCCACAGGATATTGACATTTAAAAATCATATTTCAGGGGATTAAAAGACTTTATCCCCGTTATGTTGGTATTTTTAGTCCACAATTCCACAGTTGGGTTTTAAAATGTGATAATGCTGTGGATTTCGTTTAATTTTACGGGTATAAATCGTTAAATACCGGGGAAAAATACACGACAATTGTGCATAAAAAAAGGGAAAGTGGTCAATTGTTGATAAAGTCTGTGTATTCCACACCAATACACAAAGAAAGATGTTGAAAACATATTGCTCAAAGTTCTGAAAAATCGGCTCGTTGCGCCAGGCTCCGTCGTGCGGCAAAAATGGCTTTTTTCCATAAAAAAATTAGGAAGCGAATGCGTGCAGTCATTCAAAGGGTAAGTAAAGCTTCTGTGACCATTGAAGGAAGGGTAAAGTCTTCCATTGGCAAGGGTCTTTTAATCCTTTTAGGGGTGGAGGATGCCGACGGCAGGGAGGATGTTGAATGGTTAGCGGCGAAAATATCCAACCTGCGTATTTTTTCAGATGAAGCCGGGCTGATGAATCTTTCGATACAGCAGGCCGGAGGAGAAATACTGGTCATCAGCCAGTTCACTTTATTTGCGGGTACAAAAAAAGGGAACCGGCCTTCGTTTATCCGGGCTGCCCGTCCGGAGGTGGCCATATCGCTTTACGAGGAATTTATTGCACAACTGACTTTTTGGGCAAAAGTACCTGTGGTGACGGGGGAGTTTGGTGCGGATATGCAGGTCGCTTTGATTAATGACGGGCCGGTCACGATCATTATAGACACAAAAACAAAAGAGTGATGGAAATCCGGGAAGTGCAGCAAATAATAGATACCTGGATCAGGACTATCGGGGTACGATATTATAACGAATTGACGAATACTGCGATTTTGATGGAGGAAGTTGGCGAGGTGGCCCGTCTTATGGCGAGGATATATGGAGAACAATCTTTTAAGCGACCTGAGGAAGCGCTGAGTGCCAGGGAGGATCTCAGCGATGAGTTGGCGGACGTATTATTTGTGCTGGTTTGTATCGCGAACCAAACTGGGGTTGATCTTGGTGAAGCATTGAAAAAAAATCTGGAAAAGAAAACGGTGCGGGACGCGGAGCGTCATGCGGGGAATGAAAAGCTTAGTAAATAAAACCAGGAGCGGAGGTACAACGACCGGCGATCTTACTCTTTTTTAAACGGTGAAGCTTCCTGCCCTTCCCTGATCAGCCTAAAGGCAAAAAACAGGCTGATGGTCAGGGTGACAATAGCGAGTAAGGCGAGTGCATCGTATATTTCCTGGATGATGAAGAAGTCGTAGATGCCATGTACGGTGATGGCTACAGCCCAACCCTTCAAGAGCAGCGGTCGCTTTTTTTGTGTTTGGAATGTTGCTTTGCCTACATAATAGCCCATCATAGCGGCAAATACGGCATGTGCTGGTACGGCGGTGAGGGCACGTAAGGCGGTCGTCGGCATCCCAAATTCCAGGGCGTAATAGATATTTTCGAGTGTGGCAAACCCCATGCTGATCATTACTGAATACACAATACCGTCTAAAGGCTCGTTAAAATGCCGTTTATGGGCAGAGGAGAACAGGAGTGCAAGGAATTTTACCGTTTCTTCGGGAAGGGAAACAAGGATAAAAGAAACAAACAGGGCGGGAAAGAGCGACGCCGACTGCTCCCAGCCCATTGTGAAGAACCATTTTTGGGCTTCCATGATAGGGAGAGTAATCAACATGCCCAGTAAAAAAGCCAGGGTCAGTGGAAAAAATTTTTCCCGCTCGTATTTATCTATCCGATAGATAAACCAGGCAATGGCCAACCCAGGTACAACAGCCAGCAGCAATTGGAAGATCATCGGTATTATTTTATTTTGTGTTGAAAAGATCGCTAAAGGGGAATTTACGGGTCCTAAAATGTGCTTACATGGCCAAAACCTTTGAATCTGATAATTATGCAAAACTGGTAGAAAACCTCCAGAATGACCTGCACTTAAAACAATTGCAGATCAACCGGCTCCTGGGCATAACGCAAGCCATCAATAATAACGTATCGGCGCATGGATTGTATGAGATGTACCGATCTTTTTTAGGTTGGGAATTGGGGGTGCATAAAATGGCCTTATATGTAAAAGAGGAGGATGGCAGATGGGACTGTACGGCATCCATAGATATTCTGCCAGAGCTGCTCCACCTGGATCTCGGGGATTTTCTTCCGTCTTTCGAGCGATTGAAAAGCCTGGACGGATTTGACCACCCGCTCATCAGGGAGTTCGATATTGTGATTCCGGTGAAGCACAAGGAAGTACCCATCGCGTATGTATTCATAGGTGGTTTTGGGGAGGATGAAGATGTTTATAACAAGATACAATTCATCACTACAATCACGAACATCATTGCAGTCGCCATAGAGAACAAGCGTTTGTTTAAAAAGCAATTGGAACAGCAAAGACTGCGCAAGGAGATGGAACTTGCCGCAGAAGTGCAGCAGATGCTTATCCCTAAACGACTGCCCGGTAATGACCGTTATGAGTTTGGGAGTATCTACAAGCCGCAGCTCAGCGTCGGGGGGGATTACTTTGATTTCATCGAGTTTGAGGATGGCAAGATTGTTTTTTGTATCGGGGACTTTACAGGGAAAGGGTTAGCTGCAGCGCTGCTCATGGCAAACTTTCAGGCGAATTTCCATACTTTAATCAATCAACGCCTGGGGCTGGACGTTTTCATCAGGGCAATGAACAAATCCGTCAACCGGATAACGGACGGGGACAAGTTCATCACTTTTTTTATTGCGGAATACGATTTCAATACCGGACAGCTAAAGTATGTCAATGCCGGGCATAACCCCCCAATCCTTATGGGTACACAACAGAAACAATTGCTCAATAAAGGTTGTATTATGCTTGGTTCATACCCGGAAATCCCGGAAATTGAAATTGGATATTGCGATATCGAAGGGTCAGAAGCCATGATTTTGTCCTATACGGACGGTCTGGTAGAAATCCGGGACGAAAAGGGGCGTTATTTCAATGAAGAAGCGCTTGTAGATTTTGTGGCGCTCAACTACAAGTATCCGACAGGCGAGTTCAATAAAAAACTGATGGCATACATTGATCGTTTCCGCGGGAATGAAAATATACCGGATGATTTTACAGTACTCACCTGTAAAGTATATCGGCATTGACCAGATTTTCATAAATTTCAGCGGTAAAACGCATTTTTAAGTATGATCATCGCACTACCCCCAAATAATTTTCACACTTCATGAAGGAAAAGCATATTGCCGGGCTGCTTGCGCTCTTTTTAGGTTCTTTGGGCATTCATCGTTTTTATCTTGGCCAGCCAGGCCTGGGTTTCCTTTATATTATCTTTGCTATGACCGGGATTTCCACGATTCTTGGGTTCATAGATGCCTATTTATTTTTTTCAATGGATGAGGATAGGTTTGATATCAAGTATAACAGGGACTATTTTCGTGCAGAGCGGGTAAATAAAAAGGGGGCAGCGCGCAATCGCAACAGTGAAGAACGTCCTGTTGCCCCTAAACGTCCTGAAAGCCGCCAAACGGACACCCGTCGGGTACCTCAACGGGGCAGGGACGGGGCAATGACCTCTGGTAAAGTGGCAGAACTAAAGAAAGCGGGGATCGCAAAATACAAAGACTATGATTTTGAAGGAGCGATTGAGGATTTCACGAAATCCCTGCAGCTTTCCCCCAACGATGTGGCCGTTCATTTTAATCTGGCCTGTGCTTTCTCACTTACTGAGCAAGCTGAAAAAGCTTTCCATCACCTCGACCAGGCAGTTGGATTGGGTTTCAACGACTTTGACCGCATAAAAACGCATGATGCCCTGGCTTTTTTGAGGATACAGCCGGAGTTTTTGGCTTTCGAGCAAAGGGGGTACCGGATTATACCCCAGATCGGGCCTGTAAATCCGGAAAATGATTTATTGGGGCAAATAACGAACCCAGATTTACTGTTACAACTCAGAAAACTCGAGGAACTTCGGGGAAAAGGCTTACTTACAGACGAAGAGTATGCCTATCAGCGCCGAAAAATAACCGGTTAAAATTTTTTTATCCGCCTTTTTTTTGTTAATTAAGCAGCCAAAAGACTTTTATATCCAAATGATGACGGCCGAACAGCTCATTTCAGGTTCTATTGTTCCATTGCAGGGATCAGACACTGGCGACATCGCACTCGAAATGATGGAGGAGATGCATGTGCGCCATTTGCCTGTCGTCAATGGCAAAACACTGCTGGGCGTCGTCAGCGAAGCGGAACTTCTGGATACTGACCTCACAAAGCCTGTATTAACGGGGTCAAAGCAAATGCTACAGCGCCCATATACGAGATCTGGCGATCATATCCTGGAGGTCATGCGCATATTTGCGGAACAAGCGTTGACAGCAGTCCCTGTTTTGGATGATGAAGAAGGATATCTTGGTTGTATTTCCCTGGACACTATACTTTTCCATTTTTCCGCTATAGCGGCAATTTCTGATGCCGGGAGTATCATTGTGCTGGAAATGGACAAGCGGGATTACTTTCTTTCTGAGATTGCACGGATTGCAGAGTCTGAAAATGCGATAATCCTCAGTGCGTTTGTACATCATTTCCCGGATTCTGCGCGTATGGAAGTGACTTTAAAAGTAAACCGACAGAATATACAGGGCTTGATCGCCTGTTATCAGCGCTTTAACTATGAAGTGAAGGCTTATTTCGGTGAAAGCGATTATGGGCAGGGCCTGCGGGAACGGTACGATGCGCTTATGGCCTACCTGAATGTATGAGGGCGGGACTCCCTCGTTTGCATTAGCCCATCCGTTGCCACAAGGTTGTTATTTTACAAAGATGCGGCACACAATCATCGCCATATTATTTTACCTGAATGCCATTCCTGTGCTGTCCATGGACGCCTATGTCCACATTGATTCCATTGTCATATCGGGCAATAAGAAAACGCGAAGGGAGATCGTCCTTCGGGAGCTTCCATTCAGGCAGGGCGACAGTCTTTTGGTGGCAGAACTGGAGGGGAAGCTTCTTGCCGCAGAGCGTTGGCTAATGAATTCCGGGTTATTTAACAGGGCCAGGGTGTTTTTTCATAACTGGGAAGGGGCCTCAAACAAGATACAATTACAGGTAGAGCTGGAAGAAGCCTGGTATTTTTATCCGGTACCTCTGTTTGAGCTTGCCGATCGCAACTTTAACGTTTGGTGGGTAGATTACCGTCGTAGCTTTGAGCGGGTGAATTACGGCCTGGATTTTCTCTACCGCAACTCCACCGGCCGTTCTGACCGGCTGAATATTTCCCTTAAACAGGGTTACAGCGAGATGCTTTTGTTGCAATATACCCTTCCCTATCTCAATGCGGCAAAGACATTGGGGGTTTCAATGAACCATCTTTACGCACGCAACCGAGAGGTTAATTATGCTACGATTGACAACAAGCAGGCATTTTTCAGGCTGGAGGATGATTTTTCGATTACCCGCTTTGCCAGTAATTTCGCTTTGGTTTACCGGCCAAACCTGGCAAAATACTACCGGCTAAGCCTGGGATATATACAGAACGAAATTTCGTCAAAAGTACAGGAATCTCTAGGTGTGGACGTATTCCTCAATGGAGATACGGTGCAGCGGTATTTTTCCCTGGGGGTTTCTTATACTGCCGACTACCGGGATGCCCGGCCTTATCCTATGCAAGGCACTTATTTCTGGGCCGAGGCAAAAAAAGACGGTTTGGGTGTCTTTAACGACCGCAATGCACTTACATTATGGGCAGATTATCAGCGGTACTTCCCATTTGGGGAAAGCCCCTTCAACCTGGCAGTATCTGCCAAGGGAAAAATTTCTTTAATCCGTGAGCAGCAGCCTTATAACGATTACCGCGCCATTGGATACCAAAGGAATACTTTGCGCGGTTATGAATACTATGTGGTAGATGGATTGGACATGGTGTTGTTTAAATCCAGTTTCAGGATAAAATTATGGGAGGACGAAGTTAAATTTGGAAAAATTATTCCAATCGCCGCGTTTCGAAAGGTGCCGTTCAAGTTTATGCTCACCCTCAACAGCGACTGGGGTTTTGCCAATGACCCCTGGAATATGTTTCAGAACAGCTTCAACCGGCACTTATTATGGGGGCGCGGGGTAGGCCTGGATACAGTGATATTGTTTAATTTTGTATTACGTATAGAAGCCAGTATGAACCATATCGGCGAAACGGGATTGTTTTTTCACTTCAATACGAATTTATAGATGCAGGTGGTGGTTTTTAGTAAGATTATGAAGGAAAAGGACCAGCCCTATTTCCAGGATCTTTTCGACGCGCTGCATCAGGAAGGGATAATTTCGTATGTGTACAGGCCATTGTTCCACCAGCTCAAAGATAAAGTGGATTTCAGGCGGGATGTGGGTATTTTCGAAGGGTATATTGACTTTAGCCTTAAAAAATTCGATGCGGTAATTGCTTTGGGTGGGGATGGGACCATCCTTAGTGCGATCACCCATATCCGCGATGCAGAAATACCTGTGTTGGGGATTAACCTGGGCCGTCTGGGTTTTTTGGCAGGTATTGAGAAAAAGCGGATTGGAGAAGCGGTTTCCCAGCTTCATCGCGGCAGGTACTGGCTGGATCAGCGGGTATTGCTTTACCTCGAATCTAACCTGCCTTTATTTGGGAATACACGTTTTGCCTTAAACGATTGTACCCTGCTCAAGCGGGATACTTCGTCAATGATTACTATTCACGCCTACGTAAACGGGGCATATCTGAATTCTTATTGGGCCGATGGCCTTATTATCGCAACGCCTACCGGTTCGACTGGTTATTCCCTGAGCTGTGGCGGGCCAATTGTTTTTCCCCGTTCCGGGAATTTCATCATTACGCCGGTTGCGCCGCATAACCTCAATGTCCGTCCGGTAGTCATTTCGGACGATTCCATCATTTCTTTTGAACTCGAAGGAAGGACCGAAAATTTTCTCTGTACCCTGGATTCCCGATTCGAGAGCATTACCACCGAGCACCAACTCGCGCTTCGCAAGAATGACTTTAGTGTCCGATTGATTCAGTTACAGGATATCAGTTTTATGGAGACCCTGCGGAATAAGTTGTCCTGGGGTGTAGATTCCAGGAATTATTAGCTTTGTTGCGAAGGTAGGCGAGCCATAATAAAGGCCATCTGTGTGTACTGATGGCCCTACGGTAAGAGCCCTGAATTTATTATTGGAAAAGGGAGCGTATGTGGACCAGTATTTTCACTTTAAGCGAGCCCAAAATGCTTTTTACAAATGAAAATACTGCTTAAGCGGCAATTTGACAATATATCTGTTCAGCTTGACGAGCCCGTAGATATCAGCATTCCATTAATTCCTGGGGAGCAGGGGGTCAATTGTTTTTATGCTCCCTGGCCGGAAGCCTGGCCTGTGGAATCCGGGGATTTCATTGGGGATACCCGGAAAGGGGGCGCGGTCAATTTTTTTAATCTAAAAGTCAACCCGCACGGCAACGGTACCCATACGGAGTGTGTCGGGCATATTGCCCATGAGCGGATCAATATCTATGAAAGCCTGCGCCGGTTTCATTTTTTTGCCAGGCTGGCATCGGTTTACCCGCGGAAGCAGGAAAACGGTGATCGCATAATCGCTCTGGAGGATGTCCGGGAAATTATCGCACCGGAATCTGCGGAGGCCCTCATCCTTCGCACCATGCCCAATGACGCGAGGAAATGCCGGATGAATTATTCCGGTACTAACCCCCCCTATATATCTGCTGATGCGATGCAGTATATTGTTGATTGTGGGATTATGCATTTACTGGTAGATTTGCCTTCTGTTGATCGGGAGGAAGATGGGGGTAAGTTGGCTGCACACCGGATATTCTGGCAGTACCCTGGTCCTTCGGTGAGGAAAGAGTGTACGATTACGGAGTTGATTTATGTAGGCTCTGCTATTCCCGATGGCGATTATCTGCTTAATTTACAGGTTGCTTCGCTTTTTCTTGATGCAGTGCCCAGCAAACCTGTGCTGTACCGCATCACCGAAAGCGGGAAAATATAAGTGAGCGATGTAGAACCATAAACATGAAAATATAATGGCTTTTTTTGCCACGACTTATCATTCCAGGTTGTACAGGGCATTCAAAGGACTGGAGGACGGCGATCACCAGGGGGTTATCCGTTTTTTCGAGCGGGAAGAGGAGGGAATCTTAAAGCTGGCGTTTAATGAGTATTATGAAATCCTGATGGCTTATTGCGACGCACTTTTTGAGACGGCGGCATACCGGCAGCACATTCTAATGGGGGATGTTGTCATAGAGCTTACAATGCGGCGTAATGTCCATTTATTTGAAGGGAGGGATGTTTTTCGGCATTTTCTCTTTCGTAAAGCTGCGGCGTTGTACAATCTTTTTGAAGGAGAACAGGCCGAGCATATCTTAAAAGAGCTTATGAAAATGGATCCCTCGGACCGCGAGGCGATTTTCCTGTATTCCAGGTGCAGGCAGCGGCGCTATCCTGGGTTGATTGGTGAATTCCGGGCCCTGAGTATCCTGTTGTTTCTGATCAGCGCCTGTATAATAGCGGCGGAAATCCTGTTTGTCATTCCCTTTTATACTCAATACGCATACGCTCTGGCCGATTTTCGCACGGGGGTATTTTTTTCGGGGGTCTGTGTATTTTTTACTGGCAACGTTGTTGTCGCTCTCCTTGCCAGGCGTGACACGCGCCGCTTTCTTTGCGGAATTTCACCAAAACAGGACCGGGGTTTTTTCTAAAAATGTTCGCTTCCTTTTTCTTATTTTGCCCGTACAAATCCGCTACGATTTTTCGGATAGCCAGCAGTATGGTGGGCTGCGGTATTGATTGCTGCGGGTTTTTGTACTTATTTTTACTGTTATAGCAGTAATAGTAATTGAAAGTAATTGTTCCTTTAAAAAACAAACAAAGTGGGAAAAGAAGGCAGCAGAAGAACCTTTCTTCAAAAAGCATTAGCTGTAACCGGTGCAGGGTTGCTCCTGGAGCCGGGCGCTGTATTGGCAGGGGATAAACCGGCGCCGATGGTCAACAAATCGCCTAATCCAAATTCGAAGCTGCGGGTTGGTTTTATCGGTGTTGGGTTGCGCGGTCAATCCCATGTTGATTTGATCCTCAACCGCAAAGATTGCGAAGTGGCGGCAATTTGCGATATTGACGCAAAGATGCTTGCCCGTACGCAGGCAATTATCAAGAAAAAAGCTGCCGGAGCGGTAAAAGTATTTGATCAGGGGCCTAAGGATTATCTTCGGCTGATCGCGGAGAAAGACATTGACGCGGTGATCATTTCGACGCCCTGGGAATTGCACACGGAGATGGCGGTGGCGGCAATGAATGCCGGCAAATATACGGGAGTGGAGGTATGCGGGGCATTTTCGCTCGACGAATGCTGGGAGATGGTACGCACGCATGAGTCAACGGGGGGCACATTTATTTTTTCTGGAAAACGTTTGTTACCGTCGTGATATCATGGCAGTGCTGAACATGGTCCGTGAGGGTATATTTGGAGAACTGTTACATTTGGAAGGGGGTTACCAGCATGACCTTCGCGGGGTAAAGTTCAATGATGGGGCTACTGCATACGATAGTGGGGTAGAGTTTGGGGAGAAAGGCTTTAGCGAGGCCCGTTGGCGCACCCAGCATTCTGTTTACCGCAATGGCGACCTGTATCCAACCCATGGGATCGGCCCGGTGGCCAACTTTATCAATATCAACCGGGGTAACCGCTTTGCATATCTTACTTCGATGAGCACGAAGGCCGTGGGCTTGCATGATTATATCGTCCGGCATCCCAAAGGGGGCCCAGAGCATCCGAATGCGAAAGTTAAATTCCGACTTGGTGATGTAGTGACTACGATGATACAGACGGTGGAGGGGGAAAGTATTACCCTTTTTCACGATACGAACCTGCCGCGGCCTTATTCGCTGGGATTTCGCGTACAAGGGTCGCGTGGCTTGTGGATGGACATCAATAAATCCATTCATATCGAAGGAAAAAGTCCTGGCCATCAATGGGAAGCTGCCGAATCTTATCTGAAAACCTATGACCACCCGCTTTGGAAACGCTATGAAGCCGACGCGACGGGTGCGGGGCACGGGGGTATGGATTTTTTTGTGTTAAACGCATTCGTGGAATGTGCAAAATCGAACAGTGCTGCGGTGATTGATGTATATGATGCGGCTACCTGGATGGCAATCACTCCACTTTCAGAAGAATCCATCGCGCTGGGAGGCCAGCCGGTAGCTTTTCCGGATTTTACCCGCGGCCGGTGGATACAACGGAAACCAGATTTTGCGACAAACGATATTTTCTAATGATCAGGTTGTGTGAAAAGGTACTTTTGCCACAAAAGACAACTAATAGAACCAAATAATATTTTGAAATTATGCTACTTTTATTGATTTTAAGAAGCTAAATCAATAAAAGCAGTGTTATTTCAAAATTTTGTTTTACGGTTGAGGGTGGGTAAATGGTAAATACTTTTCACACAACCCCTTATTGTGAGGGGATTACTGCAGGCTAAAAATGGCTTTTTCCAGGGCACACTATGTCTTTTTTCGGTTGCGTAGCTGGGCTATGTTCTTTCAAAAGCCTTTGTACAGACGGAAAAGAGCTTTTTCCCGTCCTGCTGACCCGTCGCAATCAGGCGGTAAAAAAATAAAATTATGCAACCTACATTGGTAGTACTTGCTGCTGGTATCGGCAGCAGGTACGGAGGATTAAAGCAGGTGGACGGTATTGGTCCCGGCGGAGAAGCGATTATCGAATATTCCATCTATGATGCATTGCGGGCGGGCTTTGGAAAAGTTGTGTTCATTATCCGCAAAAGCATCGAGCGGGATTTCCGCGATAAAGTTGGGGTAAGAATCGAAGCCCAGGTCCCTGTCGAATATGTGTTCCAGGAACTGGACTCCCCAATTGAAGGCATAGAGAAATTTCCGGTACGCGAGAAGCCCTGGGGTACAGGCCATGCGGTTTTAGTTGCCCGGGATGTAGTAAAAACGCCTTTTGCGGTCATCAATGCCGATGATTATTATGGTATCAGTGGTTTCCAGCGTATGGCGGAATTTTTGAGTGGACCATGTTCGGCGGAGCATTACGCCATGATCGGCTACGAATTAGGTAAGACGGTCTCAGATTTTGGTACTGTTTCGCGGGGCGTATGTTCTATGGATCCTGCACATTTTCTTACCAGTGTCAACGAACGTACGAAAATCGCACGTGGGGACGGCCATATTTACTATGAAGAAGACGGCAGGCAAATAAAATTGGCGGACGACACACTGGTATCTATGAATTTTTGGGGTTTTCACCCTAGTGTGTTCCATTATTTTCACGAAGACTTCGTCCGTTTTGTTCACGAGCACACCGAAAATCCGAAGGCAGAATTTTATATTCCGATTACTGTTAACCGTCTTGTGCAGGAGCAGCGGGTGAGGTTATCGGTATTGGCGAGTGAGGATCACTGGTACGGGATTACCTATCAGGAAGACAAGCCGGAAGTCGAAAAAGCGTTTAAGGTACTGACCTCCGCGGGAAAGTACCCCTTAGGTTTATGGGGTAAATAAAAGGTTCAAATCGTTTAATGGATAACACGATACTTTCTTCGATAGCGGGGGCTTTCTGCCCCCGGGGTCACCGCTTTCTTTCGATCACTGCTTTAGGGGAAGGGAATATCAATGATACGTTCCTGGCGGTACCCGAGGGTGGGGCGGCGGCATTCGTCCTTCAAAAGATTAACAAGAGCGTATTCCCGCAGCCGGAAGCGGTGATTGACAATGCGGTTAAGTTACACAGGCACCTTTCGGGCAGGCGACTGCCCATGCAGCTGCTTGAACCGCGTGCACTGCACGATTATCCGGAGCGTTTGTTCCTTATAGATGGCGAAGGGGATTATTGGCGGGCATTTCGCTATATTCCTGATACGGAGAGTTATGCGTATGCTTCGGAACCTGCCCTTGCTTTCGAAGCCTCCCGTGCGATGGCATACTTTCTTGGTGGCTTGTGGGATTTTGATGCATTAATGATTCATGAAGTCATCCCTCATTTTCACGATGGGGTTTGGCGTTTTCACCGCTTTGAGGAAGCGGTTCAACAGGATATGGCGGGGCGTAAAGGGGAAGCAGGGCGGGAGATTGCGTTCGCATTGGAAGCAGGGGAAGTATTCAAAGCAGTTGAAACGGCCGCATTTCCGCAAAGGATTGTCCATAACGATGCCAAGATGGGGAATTTTCTGTTTGATATACGGAAAAAAAAGGTGCTTGCGGTCATTGATTGGGATACCACGATGCCAGGGGCAATCGTATCGGATTTCGGTGATATGGTGCGGACGATGACAGCCTCGCTTCCTGAAGACAATGACTGTTTTGAACAGGTTGTCGTGCGGAAAGACTGGTTCGAAGCACTTGTGAAGGGGTTTATCCCTCCTTTGAAGGCATTTATGCACCCGGAAGAGCAGGATGGCCTGCTCCTGGGCGCAAAATGGATAATTCTGGAACAGATGATCCGTTTTTTAGGGGATTACCTGAATGGAGATACTTATTATAAGGTGCGTTTTCCACAGCACAATCTGGTCAGGGCGCGAAATCAGATGGCATTATATCAGTCGCTGGTACGGCAGGAAAAAGATTTGGCACGCATAATAAAAAATGAAAAAGCGGCTAATGGGTAAATGCGTTTGGCAGTACGTTGTGCATTGCTTTTCGAAATTCCAGTATAGCGGTAAATTTTTGGACAATAGGTTGCCAATACCGCCAAAAATATCCGTCTTCGGGCCACAAATAGCTGCTATAGCGGTAAAAAATGGATGCAGGGCAACTTTTTGCCGCGATAATCAGTAAGGCTGCGATTCCTTCATCGTTCCATGGAGATGCCATTGTGGTACGCATGGCGGCGAGCTCCAATACCTGGATAGCAAAGCTTTCCTCCCAGGGTTTATCAGGGGGCGCGGCAATTTTTTCGACATTTCTGGTATAGACCTGTCCACCTTCACCGGCGAGGGTCTGGATGAATTGATGCCTGAGCGCAAGTTGAATATCCGGCGGATTGGCTTGTTGCGTTTGGGAGGCTAAAAATTCAGATGTAGTGGGAAGATGGGCAAGTAGTAGCATCCCTCTTTTTCCTGATACTGGTTTGAGGTACGGCCATATTTCGGGATGCTCTATAGCGTGGGTCATTGCTTTTGGTATCCAATGCAGCGGGAGCAAAAGCTGTTGACGCTGTAGAAGGAAGAGTAGTTCGGGCAGGAGGGGGATAAAATCGCCGGCAATTGTTGCCATGAAAAAAGGTTCCATTTCGGCACCTGCGACCGGGAGGGATTCTTCCGGGAATGGAGTAATCTTATCTTTTTCTGCTATTTTGACCCCTTGTCCTGATTTTTCCCATTGATGGACGATTGCAATACCCTGGAGGAGCTGTTCTTCGTCGGGGAGCATGGGGTCAATACCGAGTGCCTGAAGGGCATCGCGCGTACTTTCGTCAATATCCAGCCGGTGGAGCCCGAGCAGGAGTATAAGGTTAAGCTTTTGGGCAAGTAGATGGGCGGGCAGGTGCATAACAAGTATAATCAGGTCAACAAAACCAAAAGAAATCTTTTCCCGGGAGGAGGCCTTTATCTGTGAGGTGCTGGTGGATCCCGGGTTGTTCGCTGGGGGCTGAAACCGCCAGGATGATTTGAGCATTGGGTAAGCGGTCAATTGTCTGGGGGCTTTCCACAATGACACCATAAATATTATGTCCCCATTTTGCTGGTGTTTCGCAGCACCAATGAAAGTTCAGGGATTTTTCGAGCAGCATTTTTGCAATTTCTTTACCTTTTCTTCCTGCTCCCCACAAGATTAGTGGCCTGTTGGCGTCGTAGTCAATTTCGATAAAACTGGGTACTTTTAGGCGGAAATACTCTTGATTAGCGTGGCTTTCGAGATTTCGCGAGCTTCGCCGGGCGTGATCCCGCCAGAAGTGGAGGATATCGGGAACGGAAGTTATTTTCAGGCCGGATTTATAGAAACGGAATGCGAGGTCGTAATCTTCCGGGTTAATATTGGAGTTGTGGGCGCCGGCAGAGAAAAAATCCTGTCGCCAGCACATCCAGCAGGGTGAAGGGATAGTGCATTCCCGATAGATTTCCTCCCAGTTTCTTTCTTGCCGGATTACCTGATTGAGCCAATCTGCATAACGGCGGTAGCCAGGCCCGAGATCGAATTCATCGGAAAAATATTCGACCAGTGCAGTAGAAAGATGGCCAGGACCCTTTTCGAGGAGGGGTTTCCGGAGGGCTTCCAGTTTATGGGGGGCCATATAATCATCGGCGTCCATACGGGTGATAAAGGACCCTTTTGCGGCGTTTACCGCTACGCGCAAAGCAGGGATAATTCCTTTTTCGTAATTTTCCAGAACGCGGATACGTGGGTCTTTTTTGTTGTATGTGAGGAGTAAATCGAGGGAGTGGTCTGTGGAGGCATCATCCACCGCGAGGAGTTCCCAATCGCTGCAGGATTGTACGAGGATACTGTCGAGGCAGGCCCGAAGGTGTTTTTCCTCATTGAAGACAGGCATAATAATGCTGATGGTATTTTCCATGTATTCAGGATCGTTTTTCAAGATTGAACCCGGCTTGAAATGAGATATTTCCCCCAGGTTATGGCAGGTGGGGAAAATTACGGCGGGATCGTAAATTGTTGTCTATTTATTATTTAAATAATCCGTACAAATATTCTATTTTTGCAGCGAATTTCAGAAAAGGTATTTTTTTAATACAAAATATATTGTTTATGGCAAATATCGGTCATGTCAAGCAAGTAATCGGCCCGGTCGTAGATATTTACTTTCCCAACGAAGCAAGCCTTCCGGAAATTTACAGTGCCCTTGAGATCAAGCGGCCTAACGGTGAGGTACTTGTTCTTGAGGTACAGCAACACCTGGGAGAGGACAGTGTGCGTGCTATTGCCATGGATTCTACGGATGGACTTAGGCGTGGCGTGGAGGTTATAGACACTGGCCACTCGATTGCGATGCCGGTAGGCGAAGCTATCCGTGGGCGCTTGTTCAATGTTGTTGGCAAGGCCATTGACGGGCTGGGCGATGTATCGCGGGACGTGACCTACCCGATACACCGGAAGCCGCCTACTTATGAGGAGCTTTCCACGGAAAAAGAGGTGTTGTACACGGGTATCAAGGTAATTGACCTGATCGAACCCTACATGAAGGGGGGTAAGATCGGTCTTTTTGGTGGTGCTGGTGTAGGCAAGACCGTATTGATTATGGAGTTGATCAATAATATCGCCAAGGGTTATGAGGGGATTTCTGTATTTGCGGGCGTTGGCGAACGTACGCGCGAGGGGAATGATTTGCTGCGCGAGATGATCGAATCGAATGTTATCCGTTATGGCGAAGAATTCAAGCATTCTATGGAAGGGGGCAGTTGGGACCTTTCGAAAGTAAATGGCGAGGAGTTATCCAAATCCCAGGCTACCCTGGTATTCGGACAGATGAACGAGCCACCTGGTGCACGTGCGCGCGTGGCGTTGTCTGGTCTGACGGTTGCCGAGTATTATCGCGATGGGGACCTGAACGATCCTACGGGTGGCAGGGATATTCTTTTCTTTATTGACAATATTTTCCGTTTCACGCAAGCGGGTTCTGAAGTATCTGCCCTGCTCGGCCGTATGCCATCGGCAGTGGGATATCAACCTACATTGGCTACGGAGATGGGTCTGATGCAGGAGCGCATCACCTCGACGCGCCGTGGCTCCATCACTTCTGTTCAGGCGGTATATGTCCCTGCGGATGACCTTACCGACCCGGCACCAGCCACGACTTTTGCGCACCTCGATGCTACGACGGTATTGAGCCGTAAAATCGCTGCACTGGGTATATATCCGGCAGTTGACCCATTAGATTCTACCTCACGTATCCTCGATCCGATGATTGTGGGAGATGTGCATTACAATTGCGCACAGCGCGTAAAAAATATCCTTCAGCGCTATAACGAGCTACAGGATATCATTGCTATCCTAGGTATGGAGGAATTGTCGGATGAAGACAAGCTTGTGGTACATCGCGCCCGCCGCGTTCAGCGTTTTCTGTCGCAGCCATTCCACGTGGCCGAGCAGTTTACGGGTATTCCCGGGGTAATGGTAAGTATCGAGGAGACGATCAGGGGCTTCAATATGATTATGGATGGCGAGGCCGACGAATATCCGGAAGCGGCTTTCAACCTGAAAGGTTCCATTGAAGAAGTCATTGAGGCTGGAAAGAAAATGTTGGCAGAAGTAGGAGGATAATAAGAACTGCACCTTAGCATAAACCAAAGAGATGATGCAATTAACGATGCTTACGCCCGAGCGGGAAATATTCAAAGGCCAGGTGCAGCGAATCACTGTACCTGGGGTAGGGGGTAAATTTCAGGTGCTCAAAAACCACGCCCCTGTTGTTTCCGCACTGGAATCCGGAACGGTGACTGTGGTGACTGCTGTTGGTGAAAGCCTCTATTTTGACGATGCCTCCGGAACGATCAAAACGATTGATGAGGCGGGCAAGACATTGAATTTCAAAGTTGGTGGTGGATTTATTGAAGTGCTGAACAACAGTATATCCGTTCTTTTGAGTAGTGCCCGGGAAGAAAATTAGAAGTTGTTTTTTCTGTCAAAAGGGTTGCTAATC
Source organism: Lewinellaceae bacterium (assembly GCA_040382095.1). Taxonomy (GTDB): domain Bacteria; phylum Bacteroidota; class Bacteroidia; order Chitinophagales; family Saprospiraceae; genus JADJPL01. The sequence continues at coordinate 47,849 of JBEIGB010000001.1, read as the reverse complement.
GCTAGATGAAAGGGTTTTGTGAAAGTTAGTTGTGCGCGGCTAACGGCATAGCAGGTTCTCTGTGTTGCCGGCCGGGCACCAAGGGCTTTCGCAAAACCTTTTTTGTTTAAGCTGGAAATTTAAAGTTTCTCTTCGACTTCCCGGATATCGTTTTCCACAAATTTTGGGAACCATTTTGTAAGTTTTTCCCGGGCTTGATTGCGGACATCCTGATTGATGAAAGAAGCAATCGTTACGAGGCCAAAGCTAAGCAAGCCGATGTCGTCGGTAAAACCGATAATTGGAGTGAGGTCTGGCAGAAAGTCGAGTGGTGTGAGCAGGTAACCGAGTACACCGATGACGATATTTTTGGCCCAGAAGGGTGTTTCCTTGCGGCGATAGGCGTAGTACATGAGCAGGGCCGTATATACGGTTTTGATGCCAAGGCGTTGCGCGAATCTGCCGATGACACTCCAGAAGTTCCGTTCGCTAAAGAAGCGGCGATAACGTTCGAGGTTGATTTTTTTCTTATCTATCATCTGTTTCAGGCATATAGGACCCATAGATACGGGTCTGATCCAAATAGAACAACCATTTTATTCAGGGATTAGTTCCTTTTGATCATTGCTTCAACGTTTCCGGCGATTTCGAGGCCGGCATGCCGACCAGTGCCTTGATAGCGGCAGCTACCGTTAGAAAAAAAGCGGATATCTAAGTGAGATTGAAGGCTTTCGTTCACTTTTCCCCGCATTTCTCCATTCATTGGGGAGAATAAATCAGCACCTTCGGCGGGGTAGCCGGTAATTTCGAGACGGTGTCGTTTGTCCTGCAGGACGATATGAACGGTATTTTCTTTCAGTTCTGCCTTTAGCACGGCACCTGTGTAGGTAGCGAATCTATAGAGGTGTCCTTCGAAGAGGAAGCCGGCGATAAAACCGGTGAAAGACGTTGTAAGCCATGGGATTTTAGCTACTGAGACCATGAGGCAAACGGGCTGGTCGTGGGGAAAATGATTGCTTTGCATCCATATCCAGGCGCTTGGGAAAGAAGTTCCCCAGTCTTTCTCGAGGTAGCCAATACCTTTATCCATTGGGAGGGATTTTCCGCGAAAATTGAGGTTTCCGGAAATGGTATGGTGCAGGCTGACCACACCGTGGTAGCACTCCATGAAAGGAACGAATCCATACCAACCCATGATACCGGGTGCTCCCATCATTTTAGGCCAGGTGTGTTGATTTTGGAAGTGGAGTTCGCCCTGGATTTCTGGCAAGTCGAGGAGTATTTTTTCGGGGGAGAAGAAATTTTGGCCGAGGTGGAGGGCGAAGCTATCATTGGAAGGTAAAAAATCTTTTTCATCAAATGCATGATAGAACGCCTGTTTTTGGGTACCGTCGAAGACCTGGACGAATGCGTGTTTTTGGCCATTTTTATCCATGCTAATCCCGGGGATTACCGCGATCGCCTGTTCGTTTGAAGGTGCGATCATTTTAAAATACCAGCCCTCGAAGAAGTTATTTTTTTTGCCCCAGCCATGGTACATTTCGGGATTCCAGAGGGCGCGCCATTTACGGATCGGGTCGGAGAGGGCATTCATAGAAGAAGGTATTTGGAGGTAATATATAAAGCGGCAATTTGTGAGGGGTTTGAGAAGTTGTTTTGATGGCTTCGGGGCAGTTAAAAATGGTACAGGTGTTTCCTTGTAATTCCTGAAAACGCAGTAATCGCAAAAGGGGGGTTCAAAGCCTAAGCCGGCTGAACCTACCTACGATTCCATCCAGGAAAAGTTCTTTGAGTTCTTCGCTCAGGAAGCTGTTCAGCACCAGATGGCGGATATCGGAATAGTTGTTTTTGATGGAGTTCAGGAAGTAAGCGATGGGTTCTTCAGGTAGCTGTAGGATTTCACGTCCAAGAAGCTGAGTGAAATCTTTAGCCTCGAAAGCGGAATTTTTACCCTGTATGGTGAGGTTCAGTTCGCGGTCCTGTCGGCCAAAAAACAGGTGGGTATTGGCAAAAAATAAAGGAGGGGCCAGGATTGTTTTTTGAGGATATTGGAGGAGGAGATAGTCTTTCCAGCAGGCAGTCTGATATCCGACGAGCCAGGAGAACAGGATTCTTTGAAAGAGGCGGTACTTTTCGATGACGGGGAAGGTGCAGTAGTTGTCAATCATTTCCACAATTCCTTCAACAGTATCTGCTTTCAGCGGTTTTTTCAGCGATTTGAGTGCATCTGCGCATTTTGTGAGCTGGGAGGACTTTGGACTGGACATTCCCGGTACTTCGGCAAAGAAGCTGAGGGTTTGGTCTATGTTAAAGATCATGCCATGGAAGACGGTTTCGATTTCACATTTTTGGGCGATGCGTGTACTAAGGTCGATATTTTCAGAAGTTTGGAGGAAGGGTTTTGCGGGCGGAATAAGGATGAACCTGCTTTTTTTATTGTTGATTTTCATTTCTTCACACTCGGGCGAAACATCTCCGAAAGCCCAGTTACCGTGCCAGTTGATTTCGAATTTAGATGGAGGCTGGCCTTGAATGGCGTCGTTGTTGAACGGTGCAACAGCCGTCAGTCCCCGGCGGAGTTTTCTCAATCCTGCTGCACTATATTTTTCCGGGCTGCAGATTTGATAAGATATTGGGCAGCGGCTCATATTTCTTTTGGTTTTTCGTCAGGAAAACCATTGATGACCGGGCTTGAGAGTTGGATCCGGATATTGAGTACATGGAGGATTTTGAGTAGCGTAAGCAGTTGAACGGAGGGCTTTCCATGTTCGATATCGTAAACGACGGTTTTTCCTACACCTGCGAGGCGTGCGCACTCGATGCGGGTGAGGCCGCTAAGTTTTCGGTGTTGACGAATAATCTGGCCGAGTTCCGAGGTGTCCATTAGTTTTAATTTGCTGTTTTAGCGGTAAAAAATCACATGCGAGGGAAAGAATCGGTGGGTCATTCCGTCGCGGCAATGCTTATAATAGAGCTATTCGTCTTCTTTAGTATGCTGCCTGCAATATAAGCGGATTTTACTATTTATGGATGAATTTACCGCAAAAACAGTAAATAAAGGGAGATTTTCAGGAGGTAATATTCATTGGCGGGATGCACTTTTTAGAAAATTTCCGTTAAAATTCCATTAGCCACCTGCAATGTGGGTTAAAAAGAGGCGGCGCAGTAAAAAAATGGCTATTTTTGAAGCAGTTCAATTCTTGCATAAGCGTTGGCAACAGATATAAAAGCTAAGAACTGCATGAGACGAAAGTTCGTTTTTACGACTATCCTGGTATTTTTGTTCTGCAGGGCAGTACAAGCACAGCCAATTGAAGAGCAGTTGCGATACGTCGAAAGGTATAAGGCACTGGCGATTTGGGAGATGGAGCGTCGCGGTGTTCCTGCCAGTATCAAGCTTGGGCAGGCGATTCTGGAATCACGTTGGGGGACGACAGATCTTGCGGTAATTGCCAACAATCATTTTGGCATAAAATGTGGGGGCCGTGATTCCTGGAACGGTCCTCAATACTATAAATTTGATGATGAGTACGATCGGCAGGGTCAAGCGTTGAAGTCTTGTTTCCGGCATTACAATTCTGTTGAAGAGAGTTTCATTGCCCATTCGGAATTCCTGCGCAACCCGCTCAAGGAAGAGCGGTACGGTTTTTTGTTTGAGCTGGATCCAACGGATTATAAGGGGTGGGCGCGCGGATTAAAAAAAGCCGGATATGCTACAGATGCAACGTATCATCTAAAGCTGGTCCGCATCATTGAGGATTTGGGGTTATCGCAGTACGATCGGATGTCTTTTGAGCATGCGGTAGTCACGGGTAACGGTGGGCAGCAGCCCTCGCAGGTAGAGGCACGATTTGAGGCACTGGCCGGGGCTTTAATCCCAAGCTATTACCGGAGTAGTGTGCAAGAAGTACCCAAGCGCGAGGTATTTAAGTCTCTTGCCCCAGTTGCGGTGTATGTATTATGTGACCTTCGGGATCGTTTTTTTTCTGATGCCCATCTACGTGCGGCGCCAGCTTCGGGGTTATTACTGACGTATAAGGAAGGCCGCGATCATCCGGCGGTAGTACTGCGTTCGTTTGGGCGGCGGAACCCGCATTACGGGAAAAGCAGATACCGGGGAAAGCAGGTATGGCATATTGTCCGGCCGAATGAGCTGATGGTGGATATATCGAGGAGATATTGCATAGAGCTATCGGCATTATATGCGCGTAACCTGCTCGCGGCCGGCAGCGAGGTAGCTGCTGGCCAGCGGATCAAGCTCAAGGGCGGTAAAGTAAAGTCTGCGCCGGAAATTTTTTCTGTGCCGGTACAGAACAGACCCTCAGAGGTTGCAAAAGTGGCTTTCCGTCCGGATCCCCTACTCCATCCAGCTACAGGGAACCCTCGGAAGGGTGGGGTTCAGGAAAGGTCGCTGCCCGCTCAGGGTGGCGTAGAGCCGCTTCCACTACCTATTATTCCGAAAGCCAGTGGATCATTACCTGTGCCCCCTTCCCGCAATGCGGGAGCCGCCGGGGCGGTGTACCACGTTGTAGAGCCTGGAGATACCCTTTACCGTATTTCGATGAAGTATGGGATTAGTGTGGGGGCTTTGCGGGCGATGAATAGTATAGAAGGGGATACCATTGTAACGGGTACGGCATTACGCCTTCGGTGATAAATAAGACCGGATGCGGGCACCGGGCAAAAAAAATGAGGGCAAACGGTTGATTTTCACATACAAATGACCGTAAATATCCGACCAACAGCACACCCGTGAATTTTGGTCGACAGGCAATCGCCCAATGGTTTTAGTTAATACCATAATCTTATTAATTTTCGATAATTTTTTACACGATCAAATCATTCTATGTTCCCTTTTTATTTGCATGGTCGGCGGGTATCCGGTACGAATAGCCTTCGGCAGTGGCTGGGTCCTGCTTTTGTTATTTTAGCTTTTTCTTTGGTGGTTGTTGCCTCCGGGGGGTGTTCCAAAAAGAAGACAACAGAGGGTCCTTCAGCCGGGGGCGGTCCGGGTGGCCCGGGTGGCCCGGTACCAGTCACGCCGGTTGACTATATGGTTGTTGCCGCACAGTCGCTGGAGAATACGATTCAGACGACGGGCAACCTGGTGGCGAACGAATTCGTAGATATTCGTCCGGAGCGGAGTGGGCGGTTGACAAAAATCCTATTCAAGGAGGGTGGTCAGGTACAACAAGGTGCTTTACTTGCAGAGCTGGATCGGGTCGAATTAGAGGCACAGTTAGCAAAGTTGAGGGTAAACGAAGCGTATTACCTCCGGGAAATTGCGCGTGCGAAGGACTTGCTGGCGATTGACGGGATTGCTCAGGAAGAATTCGACCGGATTTCGCTCAGTCTTGACCAGACCCGTGCGGATATCCGCATCACAGAAGTTGCGATAGATAAAACCAGGATCCGTGCCCCGTTCACCGGGCGGCTGGGGTTGCGCCAGATCAGCGAGGGGGCGTATGTTTCGAGCAGTGATATATTGGTGCGGTTACAACAGACCAACCCTATAAAACTGGAGTTTGACATACCGGAACGGTTCAGCAGGGACTTGCGGATAGGTCAGCAGATCGCCTTTACGGTAGAAGGTTTGCGGACGACGTTTCAGGCCGAGGTGTATGCGTTGAGCAATGAGGTGGAATCCTCTACCCGGACCCTGACGGTACGTGCGAGGTGTGGCAATGGGGGCAACACCCTTCAGCCTGGGAATTTTGCGAAGGTAAAAGTGACTACCAGCCAAAGCCAGAAGGTGGTATTAGTCCCTACGGATGCGGTAATCCCTATCCTGAATGGACAACAGGTACTTGTTATGCAAAACGGTGTTGCACACGGGCAGCAGGTCGAGGTGGCACAACGTCTGGAGAATTATATTGCGATCACGGCCGGGCTTAATCCAGGGGATACCGTAATCCTGAGTGGTCTGCTTGCATTGCGCGAAGGAATGCCGGTAATGCCATCACAAATTATCGAATCCCCCAAACCCAATGACTTATGAGCTTAGCATCAGTAAGTATTGAACGGCCTGTGTTGGCAACGGTAATTTCCATTGTCATCCTGTTATTTGGCATCATTGGGTTTTCATTTCTTGGTCTAAGGGAATACCCAAGTGTTGACCCGCCGGTTATTTCCGTTTCGACGAATTATACGGGAGCGAATGCAGACGTTATTGAATCCCAGCTTACGGAACCGTTGGAGGAATCGCTCAACGGGATTGCCGGTATCCGGTCATTGTCGAGTACGAGTGCACCTGGCCGGAGCAGCATAACGGTGGAGTTTGAGTTGGGTACCGATCTTGAGGCGGCTGCCAACGATGTACGGGACAAAGTTTCACAAGCGCAACGGCTGCTGCCTCCGGATGCCGATCCGCCGATTGTTTCGAAGGCGGATGCCAATGCTTCCCCGATTCTTGCGGTGACGGTGCAGAGCAATAAGCGGGATCTGATGTCGCTGAGCGAATATGCGAACAATGTGATCAAGGAAAGAGTCCAGACGATACCTGGAGTATCGGGGGTTCGGATATGGGGAGAAAAAAAGTATGCGATCCGGATTAAGCTCGACCCTGTAAAACTTGCGGGGTATGGGCTAACGCCGATAGATGTGCGCAACGCACTACAGCGGCAGAACCTGGAGCTTCCTTCCGGGAAGATCGAGGGTTACCGCACTGAGCTCAGTGTGCGTACCCAGGGGAGGCTCAACTCTCCGCAAGAATTTGCTGAGCTTGTGCTCCGGGAGGAGCGGGGTTCTGTCGTTCAGCTCAAGGATGTTGCCAATGTTGACCTGGAGCCACAAAACGTGCGCAGTATTCTTCGGGGAAAGGGCATGATTCCTATGATGGGGGTGGCGATCACGCCATTGCCTGGTGCGAATTACATTGATATTGCAGACGAGGCGTACAAGCGCATCGAGGAGTTAAAGAAAAGTGCCCCGCCAGATATTCAGCTTGATTATGCCTTTGATACTACGCTTAATATCCGGCAGGGAATATCTGAGGTCGAGGAGACGATTTTAATTGCATTTGGGCTTGTCGTACTGGTGATTTTATTTTTTCTGCGGACCTGGCGCACGACGTTAATCCCGGTGGTAGCAATTCCGATTTCGTTGATCGGTTCGTTTTTCGTCATGTATTTGTTTGGATATTCTATCAATGTATTGACGTTGCTGGGTATCGTATTGTCCACGGGGTTGGTAGTGGATGATGCGATTGTCATGATGGAAAATATTTTTCGGAGGATAGAAGAGGGCCAGGAACCCAGAGAAGCGGCACACGAGGGATCGAAGGAGATATATTTTGCGATTATTGCCACTTCTGTGACGCTTGTGATTGTATTTCTCCCCATTATTTTCCTACAGGGTTTGACGGGTAGGTTGTTTCGCGAATTTGGGGTAGTCGTAGCAGGTGCGATTATCATATCTACCCTGGTATCGCTGACGTTAACCCCGATGATGAGTTCACGGCTTTTGCGGCAGCAGAAGCACAGTCGGTTTTTCCTTTTCACGGAGCGGTTTTTTACAGGGATGACAGAAGCATACAACCGTTCGTTGAGCAGGTTTATGCGCGTGAATTGGCTGGCGTGGGTTATCGTAGCGATTTGTGGGTATGGGATTTTTGCGTTTGGTAAAAAAATCCCTTCTGAGCTTGCGCCGATGGAGGACAAGAGTAGCTTCCGGATTATTTCTACAGCTCCGGAGGGCACATCGTATGAAATGATGGACCGATATCAGCTTGAGGTACTTAAGATTGTTGAGCAGATTCCCGAGAAGCGTGCATATACAGCAGTTACTTCACCGGGTTTTGGCGCTTCCACTTCGGTCAATTCGGCTTTTGTAAACGTATCGCTGTTGCGGCCGCATGAGCGGGAGCGGAGCCAGGACGATATTGTAAAGAGTGTGTTCCCTCAGTTGGGCAGGTTGAATTACGCCAGGGCGTTTATTGCACAGGAGCAGACGATCAGCGTGGACCGGAACCAGCGCGGGCTACCAGTTCAATTTGTGATCCAGGCACCAAATTTTGAGAAGTTGAAGGAAGCGATTCCACGTTTCATGGAAGAAGTGGGGAAGCATCCTGCTTTTGCAATTTCTGATCTTGACCTGAAATTCAACAAGCCGGAAATCCGGATAGATATAGACCGTGAGCGGGCACGACAGCTCGGCGTTACGGTCAGGGATATTGCGGAGACGCTCCAGCTTTACCTGAGTGGTACGCGCTATGGGTTTTTTATCCGGGACAGCAAGCAGTACGAGGTTATCGGAGAAGCAGCACGGCCTTACCGGGACGATCCGGGCGACCTTTCTGTTTTATTCGTGCGCAGCACCCGTGGAGAGTTGATTCCGTTGAGCAATTTAGTGCGCTTTGTGGAAGAATCCAGTCCTCCTCAGTTGTACCGTTTTAACCGGTATTTATCTGCGACGGTATCTGCGGGCATGGCGGAGGGATACACTTTGGGCCAGGGTATCGAGGCGATGGACGAAATTGCAAAACGGGTTTTAGACGAATCGTTCCAAACGGCACTTTCTGGTGCTTCAAAGGATTTCAAAGAGAGTTCGAGCGGGTTATATTTCGCCTTTTTACTGGCGCTGGTATTGGTTTACCTGACGCTAGCCGCGCAGTTTGAAAGCTTTTTTGATCCTTTGATTATCATGATTACTGTTCCACTGGCATTAACGGGGGCTTTGGCTGCATTGTGGTATTTCGGGCATACCCTGAATATATTCAGTCAGATCGGTATCATTGTATTGGTCGGTATTGTCACTAAAAATGGGATATTGATTGTGGAGTTTGCCAACCAGAAAAAAGAAGATGGCATGAGTCCGCGGGATGCGGCGATTTTATCTGCCACACTTCGCCTTCGTCCAATTTTGATGACGAGTATTGCCACTATTTTGGGGGTGTTGCCCATTGCGCTGGCCTTAGGTGCTGCAGCTACGAGCAGGATACCGATGGGGGTAGCCATTATTGGCGGGTTGTTATTTTCGCTTGTATTGACCTTGTATGTCATTCCTGCCATTTATCCATTTTTCAACAGATCGGAAAAAGCGAAAATTGTTGAAGAAGAGAGCAAGAAGGCCGAGCTTGTCGAGGGAAACATCTGAATCAAAGGAAAATGTTGAAAATGGACAATAAAAATATTTCAAATTACCGCTTGGGCGGCAAATATATTTCCAGGGTATTTTTTGTACATACTTGTATAGCGATAGGCTTTGGTTTTTCGGGGTTAAGCGCGCAGGAGGTATTGAGTGCGCAGGATGCTGTAAAAATTGGGATAGAGCAAAATTTCAGCATCAGGATACTACGCAATCAGGAAGCTGTTGCCAGCAACAACAATACACCTGGTAATGCGGGGATGCTACCCACTATTTCTACCGTTGGGACGGCATCGTATGCGGTCAACAATACCGAGCAGAAGTTTTTCAATGGGGAGACACGTGGGGGCAAGGGGGCAAGCAATATCAGCTTTCGCACGGGTCTTGAAGTGAATTGGACCGCGTTCGATGGGTTCCGGATGTTTGTGGAGCAAGATCGGTTACAGGCGCTTGAATCGCAGAGCCGCATACAGACGACGGCACAGATGCAGGACCTGGCAGCACGCATACTGGATGCGTACTACAACCTCGTTCAGCTTGAATTGTCCACGGATAATTTGCGGTATGCGGTAAGTCTGGACCGGGATTTACTACAGCTTGTAGAAAATAAGAAACGGATTGGAACGGCGACCGGGCTCGAACTATTGCAGTCGCGGTCGCGGTTTACGGCAGACAGTGCGCGGCTTGTGCAGTTGGAGACGGATATCCAGCGTGCCCGGAAGAATTTCAATCAGCTGCTTAACCGGTCTGTAGATGAGGGGTTTCAGGTGGATAGTGCATTGAGCAGCGCACTTCTTCCCAGTCTGGACGAGTTGTTGGAGCGTGGGCGGCAAGCCAACCCGGGCTTGTTGCTAAGCAGGATTGAGCGGGAGCTTGCGGCATTATCCACATCAGGTCTTAAAAGCAACTTATGGCCCGAATTGAGTTTGCAAGGAACACTGAACTATAACTTTCAGCGAAACGATATTGGTTTTTTGCTTTCCAACAGGAACTTTGGCCCCACAATTGGGCTGACCTTACGCTACAATATTTACGATGGCGACAATCGTACCCGGAATATTGCCAACGCCCGTATTGCAGAGGAGAATGCTGCATTGCGGGAATCAGAGCTGCGTCAGATTGTAGAAGGACAAATCCGGACGCGTTATGGGGATTACCAGGCACTTCGGCAGTTGGCCGATTTAGAAGCGCTCAACCTTAAAGTTGCGGAAGAGCAAGCAACGTTGGCACGGGAATTATACCGCCTGGGCCGCACCACTAATTTTGAAGTCCGCGAAGCTATTTTGCAGGGAATCCAGGCCAACGACCGGGTCATTCAAAACCTTTACCGCTTAAAGCAAATTGAGATCAGTTTGTTGAACCTTGCCGGGATACCTTTATACGCCCAGGAAGAATAAGTTCTTTTTCACCTAAAAATAATTGGCAAATGAAGCATTTTTTATTTGTGATGGTGCTTATTAGCATCGTATTGCATAGTACATCTGCACAGGAGCCCGTGGATGCCAGGTTAAATGAGGCGATCCGCAAGCACGGGCTGGAGCAGGGTAAAGTCATGGAGATCGCGGGTTGGATGACGGATGTATATGGGCCCAGGCTTACCGGCTCGCCGATGTTGGAAAAAGCGACGGAATGGGCACAAAAGACGCTCAAGGAGTGGGGCATGGAAAACGTACATACGGAGGTATGGGGCCCGTTTGGCCGTGGATGGGAAATGACATATTTTCAGATGCATGCCAGGACCCCGAACTATTTCCCCATCATCGCCTACCCCAAAGCCTGGTCGCCCTCGACAAACGGGATGGTGACGGGAGAGGTCATATATTTACAAGCCAACAGTGAAGCAGATTTAGCGAACTACAAGGGGAAGATCAAGGGAAAATTTATTCTTTTAGATACATTGCGGGAGGTAACGGAATGGATGGACGCGCCTGCAAAGCGCCTTGATAACAGCGAGTTGCTCGATATGGCCAATGCACCGGCTCCGGGTCCCCGTCCGGACCGCGACTATAACCGCCTTGGGGGATTTTCTTTTAACAACCAGTTGTGGAAATTCCTGACCGAAGAGCAGCCTGCAGCCATTCTCGACAGGAGTTATAAGGGGGATCTGGGGACGGTATTTGCTACTGGGGCACGTGCGGCCGAGGGGCGTGTACAAGCCAAGGATGCAAAAATCATCCCACAGGCAACCGTTTCTGTAGAGCATTATAACCGGCTGTTCCGATTGCTCCAGAAGGGTATTCCGGTTACTGTTTCCATGGAGCTCAAGGCCAACTATACCAATCCGGACGAAATGGAGCATAATGTTATTGCAGAGATCCCGGGTACCGACCTTAAAGACGAGGTGGTCATGTTTGGAGCCCATCTTGACTCCTGGCATACGGGGACCGGGGCGACGGATAATGCTGCGGGGTCGGCGGTGATGATGGAAGCGGCCCGTATATTACTTCAAACCATCAAAGAAACAGGAATACGTCCGCGCCGTACGTTGCGGCTGGCATTATGGACTGGGGAAGAGCAGGGGTTATTGGGTTCCAGGGCTTATGTACGCGAGCATTTTGCGGTGACAGCACCAGATGGTAGCTTTCAGGAAGTGAAGCCTGGCCAGGCCAAGGTTTCTGCCTATTATAATCTGGACAATGGCACAGGTAAAGTCAGGGGAGTGTATCTGCAGGGCAATAGTGCGGTGGCTCCTGTATTCCGTGCCTGGCTTGATGCATTTAAAGATCTTGGTGCCAATACGCTCACGTTGTCCAATACAGGCGGTACAGACCACCTTGCTTTCGACGCAGTGGGCATCCCTGGTTTTCAGTTCATTCAAGATCCGATTGCTTATTCAACGCGGACGCACCACTCCAATATGGATAATTGGGACCATCTTGTAGAAGAAGATCTTAAACAGGCTGCAACAGTCATCGCTTCATTTGTAATGCATTCTGCGATGCGTGATGGCATGCTTCCGAGGAAACCTGCCCCTACCGTGCGTCCTGCAGGATCAGGAAATTAAGTATTGAAGGCGGCAAACAGTTATGAAAAAGCCCTGTTGGAAATAATTTTTGGCGGCTTGCGCGGTCAAAGGACAGCCACGGGGCTTTTTCACAACCCCACGTTTATGAGACAGGCTCATTCAAAATAATTTTTGCTGTCAGAGAAATGATCTCACAATAAATCAATATGAGAGCAATCGTTTTATTGGTGTTTCTTGCAATTCAGGTATTGGATATTCATGGGGGGTATGCGCAGGGCAAGGCAAATGCAGTCAAGATCAGCGGGGTATATTTTCCGGGCAGGGAATGGGAGGAGCGTTTGCCTTCGGCAATGGGTCTGGATAGTGTGGAGATCGGGAATGCGGTGGCCTTTGCTATTGAATCGGAAAGTGAGAACCCGAGGAACATGGAGTTTTCCCATTACCAGTCCTTTGGCAAAGAGCCTTTTGGTGATGGCACCGGGTTGTTTAAGGAACGTGGGGCGCCTACCGGGATTATTGTTTATAAAGGGTATATTGTGGCATCCTGGGGAGAACCGGCACGTGTGGACATGACGCATAGTGTGACGAAGAGTTTTCTTTCGACGGTTGTGGGCATAGCATTTGACCGGAAATTAATCCCGGATATACACGAAAAAGTGTATTTATCACAAGCGCCGGTGCATGTATTGGAGCCAAATCCATTTGCGAACAGGGCAGAGCGGATTGGTCAGCCGATGTTATTGGATCTTTTTTCGACGGCGCACAATCAGGAAATTACCTGGGATCATTTACTGCGGCAGACGAGTGACTGGGAGGGAGTACTCTGGGGGAAGCCGGATTGGGCGGATCGGCCTGCTGCGGATCCTTCGGAGTGGTATAGGCGGCGCTATCAAATACCGGGCAGCGTTTATGAATACAATGATGTGCGCGTAAACGTACTTTCTTTGGCAGCCCTGAATATTTGGCGCAGGCCGTTGCCGGAGGTGCTCCGCACCAATATCATGGATCCGATAGGTGCTTCGGCAACCTGGCGTTGGTTTGGGTACAAGGATTCCTGGGTAGTAATGGATGGCAGCATGGTTCAGTCGGTGAGTGGTGGAGGCCATTGGGGCGGGGGTATGTTTATCAACGCTTACGATATGGCACGTTTTGGTTATCTGACCTTGCGGCGGGGGCGTTGGAAGGATCAGCAATTGATTTCAGAGCGCTGGTTGGAGATGGCATTGACTCCTACCCCATCGCAGCCGACGTACGGTTTTATGAATTACTTTTTGAACACAGAGAAAAAGCTTTTACCCAGCGCCCCTGCCGAATCGTTTTACCATTTGGGTAATGGCACGAATATGGTATATGTAGATCCTGTACATGACCTGGTCATTGTTGCGCGATGGATAAAGAGCAATGCGATGGATGGGTTAGTGGGGCGCGTGTTAGGGGCTTTACCAAAATAAGCGATGCCAGCGCGAACAAATCTAATGAATAAGTAAAAACTTCAATGGTACAGGCATCGGATGACCGGATACACGTTATTGATGCGTTGCGTGGCTTTGCGCTTTGGGGAATTGTCATTGTACATATGGTGGAGCAATTTTTAGGAGGTTATCCGCCGCCGGGGATGGGGGATTATGCGGTGCATGCGCCGATAGATCTTCAGGTAAAAGCAGTTAACCGGGCGATTTTTCTGAGCAAATTTTTCACGATTTTTTCCTTATTGTTTGGGCTGAGTTTTTTTATACAGATGGACCGGGCTGGTCGCAGAGGGCAGCCATTTGCCGGAAAGTTTCTATGGCGGCTTGTGCTGCTTTTTTTCATAGGGGTGTTCCATAATATTTTTTTTCGTGGGGACATCCTTACAGTATATGCTTTACTGGGTTTTGTGCTTGTGGTTTTTTACCGCTTACCATCCTGGGTAATACTTTTGACGGCTTCCGGAATAATTTTGGGTTTACCCAGGTACCTTGTGCTTTGGGCGAAGCTCCGGTGGGGGTCGGCGATGAGCATGGGGGAGCGTGCAATATTTGAGGCAGCGAATACGCATTATTTTCAAGTGGCGAAGAATGGAGGTCTTTTCGACATTTTTGCGTTAAACATTTGGGATGGCTGGCTGGGGAAGATGGCTTTCCAGTTTGACATTTTTGGGCGGGGGTATTTGACCTTTGCGATGTTTTTACTTGGGCTTTGGTTAGGGCGCAACGGTTTTTTTGAGCAGTTTTCGAGGCGTAAGCATACGTTGTATGCTGTATTCGTAGGAGGGTTGCTCGTTGCGTATTTTTTATTTCCTGTGCATACAACGCTGCTCAAAGGGTTTGACGGACGGTCGTGGAGAACAATTATTGGATTGACGATACAGGACATTTCCAATCTTTCGATAAGTAGTTCTATTGTTTCGGCATTTTTGATATTATTTACCTATTCTGTTCCGCGAAAGTTTCTTGGGGTATTTGAGCCGTACGGGCGGATGGCATTGAGTAATTATATTGGTCAGACGATAGCAGGCACTTTTGTGTTTTTTGGCTGGGGCCTGGGGTTGATAGGCAGTATAGGTGCCGGGAGTGCGGTTTTGATTGGGCAAGGAATCACGGCATTGCAGATAGTGGCCAGCAAGATTTGGCTTAGATATTTTCGGTACGGCCCGTTGGAGTGGTTATGGCGTTCGGGGACTTACCTGAAGTGGCAGCCATTAAAGAAGAAGCAGGTTGGAGGGGGATATCTGAGCGCGATTAAGCGGGGAGGCTAAAATCAATTTCAGTATTATCGCCGATATTGAAGCTTTGACGAAGGCCGGTAATTGCGGTATCATTGCCGACGACAGATTTCTGTAGGATAACTTCCTTTATCGAGGCGAAATTTCCGATAATAGAATCCACGACTATAGCATAATTGATGTGGACATTATTGCCAATTGTGACGTGTGGGCCAATAATTGAATTGACGATATGGCAATTTTCACCAATACTTACCGGGTGGATAATAATGGAGTTATCGAAAGGAGGGAGGTTAGAGGAGGCATATCCTTCCCGGTCGAGCAAGGTCGCATTGGTTTGGAGGAGTACTTCTTTTTTTCCACAATTAAACCAGTTATCCACTTCGATCCCTGTAAATATAACGCCATTTTGGATCATGTGCATCAGGGCGTCGGTAAGGGGGAATTCCCCGTCATTGCTAATATTATTTTCGATATTATATTCGAGTGCTTCGATCAGCATAGGTACTTCCCGGATCCGGTAGAATCCGACCATAGCGAGGTTTGACTTTGGGATACGGGGTTTTTCGACCATGAATTTGACCTGGTTGCCTTCTCCATATTCGACCACTCCGAATGCCCTGGGGTCTTGTACTTTTTTAACGCCCAGACAGGAATGAGGTTCTTTCAGTACCTTTTGGAAGTCCATATCTATGATTGCATCGCCGAAGAAGACGATCAATTCGTTGGCATACCGGAAGGATTCCCTTGCGGTCCACAGGGCATGGGCTGAGCCTTTCCGTTCATTCTGGGTGACGAATACTTTAGAGATATTGGGATAGGCCTGTTCGACGTAATCGCGGATTTTTTCGCCCAGGTACCCGATAATGAAGATAAATTCCCGGACGCCGACCTCAATGAGCTGATCGATGATAAAAGAGAGGATAGGTTTTCCTGCTACGGGGATGAGGGGTTTGGGTTGGGTATAGGTTAGGGGGCGGAGCCTTGTGCCTACCCCTGCGACAGGAATGACAGCTTTCATGGCGATAATTTGGGCGCATTTTTGAAAGCGCTGTTTTTTGATCCTGCGAAGTTAAGACCAAAAAGCAGCGCTTTCAAAATATTTTTATTCGCCGCCGGATAGGGCTGCTGCGCCACCGACAATTTCCAGTATTTCCTTGGTGATGGTTTCCTGTCGGGCTTTGTTGTAGCTGAGCCGGAGGTCGCGGAGCAAATCACTGGCATTTTCTGTCGCTTTGTCCATTGCGGTCATACGTGCGCCGTGCTCAGAAGCCTGGGTATCGAGATTGAACTTAAAGAACTGTGTTTTGAGGATACTCGGTATGAGGTATTCGAGCAGTTGGGCTTTATCCGGTTCGAAGATATAATCGGCACGCAGGCCAGAGGATTTCCCCTGGGAAGCCAGTTTTGGAACCGGGAGGAACTGCTCCAGTTCTGCGATCTGGACACCGGCATTTTTGAATCTTCCATAAGCGACGTCCACGCGGTCGAAAGTTTTGGACAGGAACCCATCCATAAGTAGCTGTGATACCTCGGATACCGATTCGAAGCTCAGGTTATTAAAGAGCAGGGCATATTCGCCATGGATTTTGCAATCCGGGTATCGTTTGCGGAAGAATTCATAACCACGCTTACCGATGCAAAGGATTTCGAGGTTTCCTTTGGCCCTTTGGGCAGCGTATTTATGTTCGATTGCCGCAACCGCTGCTTTTTGAACATTGGAGTTGAAAGCTCCACAAAGACCGCGGTTCGAAGTGACCACTACGATACACACCCGTTCGACGGGGCGTTCCTGGCTAAAGACGGAAGCGACATCCCCTTCGAGGTTGGACAGGATATTGCGCAGCATCCCGTTTAGTTTGTCGGAATAAGGGCGCATTTGTTGAATAGCTTGCTGGGCGCGGCGCAACTTTGCGGCCGAGACCATTTTCATAGCTTTCGTAATTTGCTGGGTATTGACTACCGAGCGGATGCGTTCCCTGACTTCTTTTAAATTCCCTGGCATAAGCAAGAATTATTGTATGCGCGGCGCGCATGGAAATATCTATAAAAAAGACGTAGCATAGGTTTACTTTAGTAGTGACTGTTGGGGGGCAGCACTACTTTTTGTATTGTTTTGCCAATTCGGAAGCGAGTGCGCGCATGCGGTCGGTATCCTCTTTTTCCAGTTTGCCGGCCTTGAAGTTTTCGAGGATTTCCGGGTATCGTTGTTCCAGGGTGGTGAGGAACACCATTTCGAAATCGTGGATATGGTTGACCGGGACATCCCTAAGGAGGCCATTGGTACCGAGGAAGATGATGGCTACTTGTTTTTCGACGGAAACGGGGGCATACTGTGGCTGTTTGAGGATTTCCACGTTGCGTTTTCCTTTTTCCAGAACGGCCATAGTAGCGGCATCGAGATCGGAGCCGAATTTAGAGAAAGCTTCCAGTTCGCGGTATTGGGCCTGGTCGAGTTTGAGTGTACCGGCCACTTTTTTCATAGATTTGATTTGAGCGGCGCCTCCGACACGGGAGACGGAGATACCGACGTTAATTGCTGGGCGGATCCCTGCGTTGAAAAGGTTGGATTCGAGGAATATTTGCCCATCGGTGATAGAGATCACGTTTGTCGGGATATAAGCGGACACGTCACCTGCCTGGGTTTCGATGATAGGCAGCGCCGTCAGCGAGCCTCCCCCTTTGACCAGTGGGTTGCCATTGCTGTCTTTGGCTGCGATCAGGGAAGCCGGGAGGTCGTTCATATTTCGTGCAATTTCGTCATTGGCGATGACTTTAGCTGCACGTTCCAGTAGTCGGGAGTGCAGGTAGAATACGTCGCCGGGGTATGCTTCGCGGCCAGGAGGGCGGCGGAGCAGGAGGGAGACTTCGCGGTATGCGACGGCCTGTTTGGAGAGGTCATCATAGATAATCAACGCGGGGCGGCCAGTATCGCGGAAGAATTCACCGATACAAGCCCCGGCGAAGGGTGCGAAGAATTGTATGGGCGCAGGGTCGGATGCAGATGCAGAGACAATCACTGTATAATCCATTGCGCCGTTGTCCTGCAGGATTTTAGCAACCTGTGCCACGGTGGATGCCTTTTGGCCACAAGCCACATAGATACAATAAACAGGCTTACCAGCCTCGAAAAACTCTTTTTGATTGATAATGGTATCGAGGGCGATTGCGGTTTTTCCGGTTTGGCGGTCACCGATGATAAGTTCGCGTTGACCACGGCCAATAGGGATCATGGCATCAATTGCCTTGATTCCGGTTTGGAGTGGCTCGGATACCGGCTGGCGGAAGATAACGCCAGGTGCTTTGCGTTCGAGGGGCATTTCGAATTTTTCCCCTGCGATAGGGCCGCGGCCATCAATAGGTTGGCCGAGCGGATTGACGACACGGCCGATGAAGCCTTCGCCAACTTCGATAGAGGCGATACGTCCGGTGCGGTGTACGCGGGAGCCTTCGCGGATATTATCACTGGCACCCATTAAGACGACGCCGACATTATCTTCCTCGAGGTTGAGTACGATTGCCTGCACACCAGTTTCAAATTCAACGAGCTCGCCGGATTGTGCATTATTGAGGCCATACACACGGGCGATACCGTCGCCAACCTGGAGGACGGTGCCGTATTCTTCCAATTCGGCTGTATTGTTGAAGCCGGAAATTTGCTGTTTGAGAATCTGAGATATTTCTTCAGGTCTTACATCAATCATATTCGATAATTTTTGTGCCCTTGCGGAGCAGGATGAATCAAGTTTTAGAGGCAGAATAAATTAGTACAGCTGGAAGACCACAGGGTTAACGGGCTTCGATTTTGGATTCGTACAAGTTGATTTTGAATTCTTTTTTGAGATTGTCCAGTTTATGGCGGACGCTGGCATCATACACATTTCCTTCGACTTCGAGGATATAGCCTCCCATCAGCTTTGGATCTACAACGGTGATTACCTCCGCATTTTCGAAGCCGATTGCACTGGCTTCGAGTTTATGCCTGAGTTGTTCTATTTGTTCTTTTGGCAGGGGTGTGGCGGAGATGATTTTTACGATGGAGATATGTTTGAGTTGTCTGTATTGGTCGAGAAAGGCGGCGATGACCTCGATGAGGATTGCTTCGCGCTGTTTACCTGCAAGCAGCAGGATGAATTTTAGAGTAAGCTCATCCAGTTTGCCGGTGAACAGCTGCTCCAGGATTGCCTTTTTTTTGGTAAATTGAATTACGGGGCTTTTGAGGAAAGTTTTGAATTCCCTGTTTTCGCGGACCAGAGCGAGCAGGCCATCCATATCCCCTTTTACACTTTCCAGTTTATTGGATTCCACGGCGAGGTCGAGTAAGGACTTCGCGTATCTGGATGCGACTTTTTTAACGGACATACGTTACAGTTTTGGGTTCAGGGAAATTAATTGAGCTTGAAATCATCTACTAATTTCTGAACCAGGGCTTCCTGCGAGGATTTATCCTGGAGTTCACGCGCCAGTAT
Organism: Lewinellaceae bacterium; assembly: GCA_040382095.1. Taxonomy (GTDB): domain Bacteria; phylum Bacteroidota; class Bacteroidia; order Chitinophagales; family Saprospiraceae; genus JADJPL01. The sequence goes on along the minus strand of JBEIGB010000001.1, from coordinate 28,648 downwards.
TTTTTCGGCGACAGAAATTGCCATGGCGCCCACTTCGTTTTTGATATTGGTCATGACTTCGAGTTTCATGAGCTCAATATCTTTTTTGGCTGCGACGACGATATTGCGGGCTTCTTCTTTGGCCGATTCCTTTGCGGTTTTTACAATATTTTCTCCTGCTTCTTTTGCTTCTTTCAGTATCCTTGAGCGCTCTTCCTGTGCTTCTTTCAGAAGCTGTTCGTTATGCGCCTGCAGCTTGGCCATTTCATCGCGGGCGCGTTTTGCTTCGTCGAGGGAATTTTGGATATCTTCTTCCCGTTTTTTGAGCATTTTTTGGATAGGTTTAAACGCGAAGCGGGCCAATACACTCCATACGATAAAGAAGATGAGGGTAGTCCAGAAGAATATCCCAAAATCCGGGAGAATCGGTGAGAAAGTCGAACCAAATAAGAAGGCCATGATGCAGATGACTTTATATAAATGATTAAAATATTATAGGTGCGGGGGCATATCTGCCCGGGTATTTTAGTGCAAGGAGCGGGCGGCCTGCCAACCGCAGGCCGCGGCTTCACTTTTTTTGCCCGGAGGGCGGCTTTTAGAAGAAGAAAGCGCCTACGATGGCGAACAGCGCTGCGCCTTCGATAAGGGCGGCAGCAATGATCATCGTCGTACGGATGTCGCCGGTTACTTCCGGTTGACGGGCGATTGCTTCCATGGCGCGGCCGCCGATCTGGCCGATACCGATGCCTGCGCCGAGAACGGCTAAACCGGCACCAACAGCTCCCAATGTTCCAGTCATTGTGGTAAAATTATATTAAGTTAAAAAATGTTCGAGCATATCGGGTTTAGTGGTGTTCTTCGATAGCTGCGCCGATGTAGAGCGAAGTCAGCAGCGCGAAGATAAAAGCCTGGAGGAAGGCTACAAAGAGTTCCAGGAGATTCATAATGAAGACGAAAGCGACGGTCAGGAAGCTTCCGCTAATGACTCCGCCCAGGTTTTTGCCATTATCGCCCAGGATAAAGACCATACCGACGAGGCAAAGGATAATGACGTGACCTGCTGTGATATTGGCAAAAAGACGGATAAGCAGAGTGAAAGGCTTGATGAATACCCCTGCGAATTCTATTGGGGCGAGCATAAAGCGGATTGGTACGGGCACGCCGGGCATCCAGAAGATGTGCTGCCAATAGTGGCGGTTGCCGCTGATCGTTACGATGATGAGGGTAAAGAAAGCCAGCGCGGCAGTTGTTGCGAGGTTGCCGGTGACATTGGCGCTACCGGGGAAAAAGGGAATGAGGCCTAATAGGTTGCAAATGAGCACAAAGAAGAACAGGGACATTACGAACGGCATATATTTTTCGTAGTGATGGCCGATATTCGGTTTCACTACTTCGTCCCTGATGAAAGTGAAAATCGGCTCGATGAAAGACTGGAGTCCCTTCGGGGACTGGCCGTCCCGCTGTTCATAAGATTTGCGCACGCTGAAGAAAATGACAAAGAGGATCAGCGAGGCCAGTAACATCGTGAAGACGTTTTTGGTAATGGAGAAATCGATCCACGAAGTGGGTTGGAGGAAATGACCTGGGCTTTCCAGTTCATAGGCTTTTCCGTCGCTGAAGGCGAAACGGGCCTCACTGCCTTCTTCTTCACCTGTACGTTCGATGTGGTGGACCCCCATATTTTCTGACCATCCTTTGATGCGTTTTACATCCCCGTGGTCGAGTACATAGCCATTGACGACTTTGTGGCCATGTTCGAAGGCACTGGACATAAACACATCGAGGCCGCGGTCTTTGGCATAGAGGATGCAGGGCAATGGTATATGGACATCGCCGAAGACGTGGAACTCGTTGGCGTCCGAGATGTGTTCGATAACGTATTCGAAATATGGTTTTTCTTCATGGGATTCCTGACCTGCGCGAGCATGGGAAACACAAAAGACGAGCAGGGCAGCGATGATAAAAGTGGCGCGAATTTTCATAAAAATCCTTTCAATATTTAGTTTTTTCTAAGCCGGTGCAAAGGTAAAATCTTTAGCGCGTTTAAGAAAAGGAAATTAACTTTTTTTCAAGGTAACGCCAGTCTCGAGCACTTGATAGCCAAATAATTAGGATTTTTTACCCGTCTTGTTTCAATCGGACTGAAGAACGGCGGCGAATTGATGGCAAAAAAAGTATCGCAAGGGTATAAAAACCCAAATTTTATGCTGCGATTATTGGGGTTTGCTGTGGAATCCTTTTTCTAAAAAGATTTTTATGACAAAGTACCTGATGGGGAATGCAGGATGGTCCGTGATAAACGGGGAAAGATAAAAATATAAGAATAAAACATAAAGGATTGGTTCAGCGGTTATATTTACGTAAATTAATGAACACAGAGGGATGAATAAGACAGACCTATTGATTATTGGTTCGGGGATAGGAGGGCTGACAACGGCGATCAAACTTGCGGAAGCACGGCCTGATTGGGAGATCACCGTATTGACCAAGACCAGTGAAGGGGAGAGCAATACCCGCTATGCACAGGGTGGTGTAGCCGCAGTGTGGGATGAAACCACCGATTCTTTTTTCAAGCACAAAGAGGATACCCTCGATGCCGGGGATGGGCTGTGCGACGAGGGGGTGGTGGATATTGTTGTGACCGAGGGCCCGGAGCGGGTGCGGGATATTATTTCCTGGGGGGCACGATTTGACAAAAAAGATAATCTTTATGATCTTGGCCGGGAGGGCGGGCATTCAGAAAACCGGATATTGCACTACAAAGACCTAACCGGGTGGGAGATCCAGCGGACGCTCATCGAAAAAGCCAAGCAGTTTCCCAATATTATCGTCCATGAGCATTTTTTTGCAGTTGACCTGATTACGCAGCACCATCTTGGCTATGTTGTGACCCGATTGATGCCTGATATAGAATGTTACGGGGCTTATGTATTGAATAAGCGGACTGGCGGGATTGAGACTTTTTTGTCCCGGCTCACCATTCTTGCTACAGGCGGAGCTGGCCAGGTTTACCGGAACACGACGAACCCGGTCATTGCATCCGGAGACGGCATTGCTATGGTTTATCGGGCAAAGGGATGGACGGAGAATATGGAATTCGTACAGTTCCATCCTACTGCATTATTTAACCCGGCAGGTGAGAATCCCGTTTTTCTTATTTCGGAGGCAGTACGCGGTTTTGGGGGGATATTAAAGACCCGTGACGGGATAAGTTTCATGGAACGATATGACCGTCGTGCTTCATTGGCGCCGCGGGATATTGTTGCGCGGGCCATAGACAATGAAATGAAGCTCCGGGGCGAGGAATGTATGTTTTTGGATTGCCGGCATTTGGATATGGAGGCTTTTATAGCGCATTTTCCCACGATCCACAGTAAATGTGTGAGTATTGGCATTGATCCGGCAAAGCAGATGATCCCTGTGGTACCTGCCTGTCATTACCTTTGCGGTGGGGTGAAAACGGATACGGATGGTCAGACCTCTATAAAACGTTTATATGCTGTCGGAGAGTGCACCAGTTCAGGCCTTCATGGTGCCAACCGCCTTGCCTCTAACTCTCTGCTCGAAGCGCTGGTATTTGCAGAGCGTATTGCGCGGCATATTCTGGGGTATGCGGGCGGTTTTTTGCTGAGGAACGATATACCTGAATGGAATGCGGCCGGCACGACAGATCCCAAAGAAATGGTATTGATTACTCAGAGCACTAAGGAGTTAAAGGAAATCATGAGTAACTATGTCGGTATTGTCCGGTCTAACGTGCGCTTGCAGCGTGCCCTTGATCGTTTGAATTTGCTGTACCGGGAGACGGAGGAGATGTACAATGCCACGACGATCAGCCCTCAATTGTGTGAGCTGCGGAATCTGATCACGATTGCCTATCTGATTACCCGTTCAGCGAGTATGCGCAGGGAAAGCAGGGGCTTGCACTACACCACGGATTATCCGGATAAGCAGGCATTTATTCAGACGATTATTTTGTAGGGGTATAGATGGGAAAGTTGGCCCAACCAAGGCGCTGAAGGAGGTGCATGAAGGACACGCGGATTACGCCGGTACCATAGGTAATGCTTCTGCGGAAATTGATAGAAGAAGCCTCTTTGAAGTATTTGGTCGGGCAGGTGACTTCGGCGATGTGGAAGCCGGCGAAGATGATTTGGGAGAGCATTTCATTATCAAATACAAAATCATCCGAGTTGGCTTCGAAACGGATTTTTTCGAGGACTTTGCGGTCGAAAGCGCGGTATCCGGTGTGGTATTCCGAGAGTTTGTAATTGACGAGCAGGTTCTGGAAGAAGGTGAGGAAACGGTTGGCGACATATTTATAAAGGGGCATACCGCCGGCAAGTGCGCCTTTGCCAAGAATACGGGAGCCCAGTACGACGGGATACAGGTCAGAGCCGATAATACTTGCCATAGCGGGGATTAATTTCGGCGTGTATTGATAGTCTGGGTGGAGCATAATAATGATATCTGCCTGTATTTCAAGGGCTTTTCTGTAAAGAGATTTTTGATTTCCGCCATACCCCCTGTTTTGTTCATGGACAATCACATGAGGGATGCCAAGACTTCGCGCGATACGTGAGGTATTATCCTTACTTGCATCATCGCACAAGATGATTTCGTCCACTATATCCATCGGGATTTCCCGATAGGTTTTTTCGAGCGTCAACTCTGCGTTGTAAGCGGGTAAGACGACAACGACTTTTTTTCCATTGACCATAACGGTATAAATTTCCGGTAAAAATAGGGTAGCTGGCCGGATTTTTCAGGTCAATGGAAAAAGATTGTGCATAGTACGCATTTGGGATTTCTCACCGGCTCAAAGAGGGTTCATTTTGCAGTGTCTTCCTTTTTTTGGTCATGTAGCTCCGGCTACAGGATTTTTGGCGGTGCAAGCTGCTGAAGGAGAATCACAGGGCTTTTACAACACCAGGTTTTTCGGGATGGTCACACTTTAAAGATGGTTGTCGCGGCATAAAATCCCAGGCATCCTTTAGCGGATAGCGGGTTCGCGGCATTCGTCGAGTTGAGCGGTAAGCATGTGGATTTCCTGCAATGCGAAGTTAGAGAGTTCGCTGATGTAGGCGCGGTCGAAACGAAATTCAATTCCAGCTGCCTGATAAACTTCTTTAATCGGCCGGGTGTTGCCGATTTTCATTGCTGTCATATAGTTATGTATGGCTCTTTCCGGGTTTTGGCGGTATTGTTTCCAGATTGCGATAGCACCTAATTGGGCGATAGCGTATTCGATATAATAGAAAGGCGCTTCGAAGATATGGAGTTGTTTATGCCAGAGAAATTCCTGGTAGCGGTTGAGGTTGGTGAAGTTTACGACAGAAGAAGAACAGGATTGCAGTATCTGGAGCCAGTTCTCTTTGCGTTCGGTCCGGGAATGTTGAGGATTTAAGTAGAGCCAGTGCTGGAATTTATCAACAGCCACGATCCAAGGGAGGACTTTCAGGACGTTTTCGAGTTGATTAATTCTGGCGCGCAGGAGTTCGTGGCGTTTGGGGAAGAAGACATTCCAGTGGTCCATGGCGAGGAGCTCCATAGTCATGGCTGCAAGTTCTGAGACTTCGGAGGGGAAGCGGCGGGCACTAAGCAGTTTGAAATCGCGGGTGAGGAAGAAGTGTATTGCATGGCCGGATTCGTGCATCAGCGTGCGGACATCGTTCAAGGATCCGGTGGCATTCATAAAGATAAAGGGCATTCTTTGCACTTGTAGTGGGATATTATACCCACCGGGGCTTTTTCCCGGCCTTGATTCGACATCGAGTAAATTTTGAGCTTTCATCATGGAGATGATTGCGCCGAATTGTGGATGGATATCGGATAGGCAATGGATAGATTTTTCGATTAGGTCGGAGGTATTATCGAAAGGTTTGAGGGGGTTATCGCCCATTACGTCCACGTTGAGGTCCCAGGGTCGTAGGATATCGAGGTTCAGTTTTTGGCGTCTGATCTCATTTAATTCGTCGAGTATGGGAAGGATTTCAGCGATGATGGCACTGTGCAGATGGTTACAGTCTTGAGGGGAGTAGTCGAATCGGTTGAGTTGACGGAAGGCGAAATCCCTGAAGTTTTTGAATCCTGCATTGGTAGCCAATTGATGCCGTTGTGAGCGGAGTTGGTCGAACAAGTCTTCGAGGTGTTCAGAATCTTCGAGGATACGTTCGTTTATTTTTTGGTAAACTTTTTCTCTTTTGCTTCGGTCGTGTTCTTCGAGCAGGAAGCCTGCTTTTTGGAGTGTCATTTGTTTACCATCCAGGCCTATGGTCATTTGAGAAAAAATACGTCCGTATTCTTTGGTTTGGAGTTGTACCTGTGTGAGTAGGGGCACATTTTGCTCTTTGAAAATTTGGCATGCATTATTGACCATTCGGAGGTATATGGCGTAGGTATCGGTGGGCAGTTCATCGGTGAAGGGGCAGGCGATCAGTTTAGCGTTGAGTTTTTGCTCCCAGAGGGTGATATTGGGATAAATGAACTGAATAGCAAAGCGATAACGTTCGACGGCCTCGGTGTCCTTATTATTTTGGGAAAGCCGGATATATTTTTTTGAGAATATTTCGCTGAGAAAGGCATCCAGTTCACTTTTATCTGCGATCCATTGCTCGAGGTCTGCGGCACGATTAATCGGCCGCTGCAGCAGGTCTGTATAAATAGGCAGCAGATCGTTCTCCCAGTTTTGAATTTCTAAATGCAGGGGAACAAAACGGCGTTGCCCTTCCTTCGTTGAAGTTGCCAGTTTCATAAAATATTAGAGGTTATCTGAACAGTTGATTACACAAAGGCCGTTTGGGATTATAAGGGTAGCCTTTGTGTACGGCAGGAGCCGTTGTGCAGACTACTCTTCTTCTTCCTTTGCGACCTCGGCAGCGAGTAGATTTCTTTCATTAAGGAAAGAGAACCACTTAATTGTTTTTTTAATATCGCCGATGCTCACTTTGTCACGATCGTATTCGGGAAGGATTTGTGCAAAATAACTGCGCAGCGCGTCATGATCAGCGTTGATTTCTACAGGAGGAAGGTCTTTAAGGCGATCGAGCATATTTTGGAATACGATTTTCAGCTCAGTGGAATCGCCATCGTTGGTGTAGATACCAATTGTGCCAAGTGGCGTGAATTGGTTTCCCCTGGAGGGCACAAAATTGCGTTTTCCCGAACTCAAGTCTTCAAGGATTAAGCCGTTGTTTCTGTTGGCTACTAATTTGAACAAGCCGGGCATTCCGCTTACAGCAACAAATTTTTCTAAGTTCATCGTGTATGGTTTTGAGGTGCAAATGTAAGAACAAATGCATTTAAAACCTGTAGAATGCGTCAAAGAAGTAGGAACGGCTAAAAAGAATGGATGTAGATAGATAGCTCACTGCAAATATAAGAAAAAAAAGATGTAATGCAAAAAAAAATAATATAATAAGGGATAGTTTAAGCAGGGATGAATTGAGGGTGGAGGGTTAGCGGGTTAATATTGCCAGAGTTTCAGTAGTTTTTCCTTGAATCGGCGTGGGGGTAAAAATTGTTGTTCCAGGAGGATAGCGAACGGTACCGGGGTATCGAGGGCAGCTGATCGGACGACGGGTGCATCGAGATACTCGAAGAGGTGTTCTGAGATATAGGCGGCAATTTCTGCGCCGATACCTCCGGTCAGGGTATCCTCGTGTAAAACGATGGCTTTACCGGTTTTTTTCACGCTTTCTCCGATCGCATTAAAATCCAGTGGTAGGAGGGTTCTCAGGTCGAGGATTTCAGCGTCTATACCGAGTTCTTCTACGGTTTTGAGTGCCCAGTGTACCCCCATTCCATAGGTGATGACGGATAATTCTTTGCCTTTGCGCACGACGGCGGCTTTTCCGATTTCCACGGTATAATATCCTTCGGGGACATCTGCGGAGATACTTCGATAGAGGGCTTTGTGCTCAAAAAACATGACAGGATTGGGGTCTTCGAAAGCTGCGAGGATCAAGCCTTTCGCATCGGCTGGGTTTGAGGGGTAAAGTATTTTCAGCCCTGGTGTATGAAAGAACCAGGCTTCGTTGCTTTGAGAATGGAATGGGCCGGCACCTGTCCCTGCTCCGGTTGGCATCCGGACGACGACATCTGCGCATTGGCCCCAGCGGTAGTGGAGTTTTGCCAGGTTGTTCACGATTTGGTTAAATCCGCAGGACACGAAGTCGGCGAATTGCATTTCGACCATTGCCTTGAAGCCTTTCAGGCTCAGGCCGAGGGCATTTCCTATGATTGCACTTTCGCACAAAGGGGTATTGCGCACACGGTCATGGCCGAATTGAGCGGCGAAGCCTTCGGTAATTTTGAACACCCCGCCGTAGTCTGCAATATCCTGTCCCATGAGCACGAGGTTATCATGTTTTTCCATCGCCATTTTAAGGCCTTGGGAGAGGGCGTCAATGAAGCGCATTTCTTTATATGGGGTGTTGGCTGTGGGCGGGACGGGAGTTTGGATGAAAGGGGCATAGACATCGGCGAGTTCGGTTGTTTCGTCACATTCCGGGTCGGGGCTTTTGAAAGCTGTTTCGAGATCTTTTTCGATTGATTTTTTGAGGGTTTGCCGGATATTTTTGATTTCGGTATCGTCGAGCAGTCCGGCATCGCGGAGGAATTGTTCATAGTTGCTGATGGGATCGCGCAGGGCCCAGTGTTCCATCAATTTTTTGGGGACATATTTTGTACCGGAGGCTTCTTCGTGGCCGCGCATTCGGAAGGTCATACATTCCAGGAGGACGGGTTCGGGGTTTTTGCGCATTTCGTTGGCAAGCCGGGCGATTGTTAGATAGACTTCGAGCATATTGTTTCCATCAATCGTGAGGGACTTCATGCCATATCCCGGGCCGCGGTCGGCGAGTTTTTCGCAGCGATATTGTTCATTAACGGGTGTAGAGAGCCCGTAGCCATTATTCTCGATCAGGAAGATGACGGGCAGTTGCCATACTGCGGCGACATTGAGGGCTTCGTGGAAATCACCTTCGCTGGTGCCCCCGTCACCGGTAAAAGCGAGGGAGACTTTTCCTTCGTTTCTAAGGCGGTGTGCCAGTGCTACGCCGCCTGCAAGGGCGAGTTGGGGGCCAAGATGGGAGATCATACCCACGATGTGGTGTTCTATGGTACCGAAGTGGAAAGAGCGTTCCCGGCCTTTTGAGTACCCATCTGATTTTCCCTGCCATTGGGCAAAAAGGCGGGACAGGGGCATATTTCGGGCGGTAAAAACCCCGAGGTTGCGATGGAGGGTAAAGATCATTTCATCGGGGTCGAGGGCTAAAGCAGCGCCGACGGAGATTGCTTCCTGCCCGATCCCGGAGAACCATTTGCTGATTTTGCCTTGTCTGAGGAGAATCAGCATTTTTTCTTCGATCAGGCGGGGATACAGCAGGGCGCGATATAGCTCCAATAGTTTTTGGTCGGTGAGGTCGTATCTGTTAAAGACCATTGGTTCGAAGCGCGTATCGGCCATATTTCGGATTTTAGGCGCAATTTAAGACAGGATTCAGAGGATTTTTGATAAAATGGATAGATTTTGTTGAGATAGGCCCACGGCAGGTCGTTATGGGTCTTGTTCCTGGTCTTTATTGCCAAAGAGGATTTTTTTCCATTTGTTTTTTCGTTCCTCACGGTCCTGGAGGCGTTCGTTGTATTGTTGCATCCGATTGAGGTATTGGCTGTCCACTTCATTTACGCGTTGAGGTTTCAGGCGTATAGGAAGGGTGTTTGTTTGAGGTTCTGTGAGTTCAGCCTGCAGGCGTTGGAAGAAATTGAGATCGCCGGGGTCGTTGAGCAATTCTTCGACCTGGTACGTAGAATCCGGATGGATGAAAGCGGGACAATCGAGTAATGCGTACAGGCTATCCGGGAGTGGGTCGAAGCGTGCGTTGGTGAGTGTTCGGAAGCGTCGGTCCTGGTTGACACGGCGCATGAACTCGCCGAAGACAGGCAAGGCGGTATTGGCGCCCTGGCCATTGGCGAGGGTTCGGAAATGTACGGCGGGGGTTTCTGCGCCTACCCAGGCACCTGCGACGAGACGGGGGGTGATTCCGATGAACCAGCCGTCGGATTGGTTTTGTGTCGTTCCGGTTTTTCCTGCCAGATCGAGGTTAGAGAGTCCATATCGCCATCTTAGCCTGCTTGCGGTGCCATCGTTTACCACACTTCGAAGCATTTGGAGCATAAAGGCAGCGGTAGTTTCGGACAAGGGTTTATTACGGGCCCGGGGCGGGTCAAACTCGGCGATGATTTCGCCGTCTTCGGTGGTAATGCGTTTGAGGAAATAGTATTCCGGTTTGACGCCATTATTAGCAAAAGCACTGAAAGCCTGGACCATTTCCAGGAGGCTGGCTTCTGCGGTGCCGAGTGCGATAGAGGGTGTTTTGGGTAAGAAGCCTTTCAGGCCCAGGGCCCGGGCCATATCCCGGACGGCGGAGACCCCGGTCTCCATGATCAGTTGCACGGAGATTGTATTAACGGATTTGGTGAGGGCCCCTTCCATGGAGTAGAGGCCTCCGTATTCTCCGTCGGCATTTTCAGGAGTCCACCCTTCGAAATCTTCATAGGTGAGCAGGTCATTGGGGAACATGCGGCAGGGAGCCACACCCGATTCGATAGCCTGTGCATAGACAAAGGGCTTAAACGTAGAGCCCACCTGCCGCCTTGATTTGACGTGGTCGTATTGGAGATAGGCGATATCAATGCCGCCGACCCATGCTTTAATTCCGCCCGAGGCGGGGTCCATGGCGACGAAGCCGGTATTGAGGAGGCGCAGGTAGTATTTTAGGGAATCCAGGGGGCTCATCACTTTTTCCAGGGGGTCTTTTCCCCATTGAAAGACGGACATTTCTCTGGGGGTGTTGAAAGCCGCCAGAATTTCTTTTTCGGAGTATCCCCGGGCTTTCATATCCTTGAACCTGGGGGTCATTTGCATCATTTTGTACAACACATTCTTATTACCTACGGGATCGCTGTTTCTCCATTCCCGGTTGAAGAGCTGCTGGAGTGCCGGCAGATGGGTTTTCACGGCCAGTTCGGCATAATACTGGAGGCGGGAATCAATCGTCGTATATATTTTCAGCCCATCGCTGTATAAATTATAGGGGGTGCCATCTTTTTTTCGGTGATTTTTCAGAATTTCCAGGATTTCCTGGCGCAGATGTTCGCGGAAATAGGTAGCAGTACCTGTATTATGGCCATCGGCGGAGTACTTGAGCCGCATGGGCTTTGCGCAGAGTACATCGGCTTCTTCCGGGCTTATGTAGCCATATTTTTGCATTTGACGGAGGACGGTATTCCTGCGTTCCAGTGCGCGTTCGGGGTGTTTGACGGGATGGTAGAGTGCGGTACCTTTCAACATGCCGACGAGGACGGCCATTTCTTCTGGTTTCAACAGTTGGGGAGTCTTTCCGAAAAAGCGGTGTGCGGCAACTTTCACACCATATATATTATCGCTGAATGGGACGGTGTTGAGGTAAAGGCCGATGAGTTCGCTTTTATCGTAGAGCCTTTCCAGCCTTCTTGCGATAATCATTTCCTTTATTTTGTTTACCAGGAGGGAGAAGCGTCCGTGGCCTGAACGCGGGTAGAGGTTTTTGGCAAGTTGCTGGCTCAGGGTACTTCCTCCTCCGGCGGAATCCTGGGCGAGGAGGATAGATTTGATAAGTACCCGTAGCATTGCCCTCAGGTCAATCCCTTTGTGATCCTGGAACCGTGCATCTTCGGTAGCGATGAGTGCATTGCGCAGGAGTTCCGGGATTTCGTCAAATGAAGCGTTGACGCGGTTTTGAATAAAATAGCGGCCCAGCACGGCCCCATCTTCCGAATAGACTTCGGAGGCATTTTGATTCCGGATTTCCCTGAGCTCGCGTTCGCTGGGCAGATGGCCAAATACGCCATGGTAGATACACGTAGTGAGGATAAAAGCGGAAAGTGCGCCTGCACCTGCCAGTACGGTTCCATAGGCGGCGATCATCGGCCAATCGGTTGGGCGACGGGAGAGGGTTTTAACGACGTGTGCGAATACGGCGTTGATTCCTCCGAGGGTGTTTTGGGCGAAGGCAATGTAGAAAGGTTGCTTTTTTTTTCTTTTGCTATATTTCATAGTATGAGGGCGGTAATTCCAGCACAAAAATAAACATTTTGTGTAAAACAAAAACATTTTTTGTTTTACAATTGAATTTATTGTGAAGGGGTGATGATGCGATGATGGGGTGTCTCAAAAAAACAAAGGGGCTGCCTCAGAAGTTCTTTGGCAGCGCAAGGCGCCATAGGACTTTTGAGGCAGCCACCTCAGGCAGATTATCATTTGGCGCGTAGCGCCCAAAAAAGACCTTTGAGACAACCGTTTTACCGGGGAACGGTAATTTGAAAAAACCTTACATCATATCGTCATAATCTCCTCCGCCATGAGCGGGCATCTGTTTTTTCTTTTCTGGTTTGTCGCTGATGGCACAGTCGGTAGTAAGGACCATACCTGCGATAGAGCCTGCATTTTCCAGAGCCACACGTGCGACTTTGGCAGGGTCAATGACCCCTGAAGCTTTGAGGTCTTCATATTTATCGGTGCGGGCGTTGTATCCAAAGCTGTCTTTACCGTTGAGGACGCGCTGGAGGACGACAGAGCCTTCGACGCCTGCATTTTCGGAGATAGTGCGCAGGGGTGCTTCGAGTGCTTTGCGGACGATATCAATCCCGATATGTTCGTCTTCGTTGAAACCTTTGATTGCAGAGAGTGCTTTGATTGCGCGCACGAGGGCTACGCCCCCACCGGTGACGATACCTTCTTCGATAGCGGCACGGGTAGCATGGAGGGCATCATCAACGCGATCTTTCTTTTCTTTCATTTCCACTTCTGTTGCGGCACCCACATAGAGTACGGCTACGCCGCCGGCGAGTTTTGCGAGGCGTTCCTGAAGTTTTTCGCGGTCGTAGTCGGAGACGGTATTTTCAATTTGCGCCTTGATCTGGGCTGTTCTGGCCTGTACCTGTGCGGCATCACCTGCACCGTTTACGATGGTGGTATTGTCTTTGTCAATGGAGACTTTTTCTGCCTGGCCCAGCATATCCACGGTAGCATTTTCGAGTTTGTAGCCTTGTTCTTCGCTAATGACTACGCCGCCGGTGAGGATGGCGATATCTTCGAGCATTGCTTTGCGGCGGTCGCCAAAGCCGGGAGCTTTAACTGCAACGACGTTGAGTACGGAGCGCAGGCGGTTGACGACGAGGGTGCTGAGCGCGGAGCCGTCCACGTCTTCTGCGATAATGAGCAGGGGGCGGTTCATCTGTGCGGTTTTTTCCAGCACAGGGAGAAGTTCCTTGACGTTAGAGATTTTTTTATCGTGGATGAGGATGAAAGGGTGGTCGTATTCGGCGATCATTTTTTCCGAATCGGTGATGAAGTAGGGGGAAAGATATCCCCGGTCGAATTGCATTCCGCTTACTTCCTCGATATAAGTGTCGGTACCCTTTGCTTCCTCGATGGTGATTACGCCATCTTTGGTGACGCGCTTCATAGCGTCGGCGATGAGTTCGCCGATTTCATCATCATTATTGGCGGAGATACTGGCTACCTGCTTGATTTTTTCAAAATCGTCGCTGATGACTTCGGCCTGTTCGCGGAGATTTGCGACGGCTGCTGCTACGCCCTTGTCAATTCCGCGCTTGAGGTCCATAGGGTTTGCTCCGGCGGAGAGATTTTTGAGTCCTGCGGTAATCATGGCCTGGGCGAGGACGGTTGCCGTGGTGGTGCCGTCGCCTGCGAGGTCGGAGGTTTTGGAAGCGGCCTGTTTGACCAGTTGTGCGCCCATATTTTCGAGTGCGTCTTCCAGTTCGATTTCTTTTGCTACGGTAACACCATCTTTAGTGACCTGTGGTGCGCCGAATTTTTTTTCGATTACCACGTTGCGGCCTTTTGGCCCAAGGGTAACGCGCACGGCGTTTGCAAGTTTGTCGATGCCGCGTTTCAGCCTTTCCTGGGCATGGTTGGAGAGTGAAATTTCCTTAGCTGCCATATTGGGTAAGAATTTAAATAATTGAAAGAAAAAAAGGGATTTTCGGGATTAAAGGATGACGAGGATATCATCTTCGCGCATGATGAGGTATTCCACCCCTTCGAATTCAATTTTTTGCCCGGCATATTTCCCATATAAAACATTGTCGCCGGTTTTGACCGTCATGAGGCTGCCGTCTTTGCCCGGACCTGCGGCTACTACCTCGCCGCGTTGAGGTTGTTCTTTGGCGGTATCGGGAATGATAATGCCGCCTGCTGTTTTCTCTTCTGCTGCTGCGGGCCTTACAACGACGCGGTCGTTGACGGGCCGCATTTTGAATCCTGCCATATTTGCAAATGTTTTTGGACAAATAAAAAAAGACGGCTGCCCGGCAAGGAGTGCGTTGGATCCTTGATTCGGGCAGTCGTCAACAGCGCATCAATTGCAGTGCCAAAGTGGCGATAGAGGTGGGTTGGCAGCACAAAACTGACAAAATGGCAACGCGCTGTTATTTTGTCTTAAAGATATATCGGTACCCGACGACCATTTTGACAGGAAGGGTTTAGCAAGCTATGTTTTCCCGGCGGGCCAGTCGTTGCGGCAAGTCACTATTCCAGATTATACCAGTCCACTTTCCTTGAATAGAACATCACGGCTGCGAGGGCGACAAATATGCCGAGGCTTCCTGCGAGCAGGGCGAAATCTTCCAGTTGCAGTACGACAAAGATAAAGCCGAAGATAATACCCAACAGGATCGTCAGTTGGATGAGGAGAATGGGCAAACGGAGTACGGAAGCACTGTAGAAGCTGATCAGGCCGATGGTAGCAACAGCGGCGACGCCATAAGCGGCATTGAAACCGATTTGCTCGGAAAACGAGAGCAGCAGGAGGTAGAAAACGACCAAAGCGAGACCGATGAGCAAGTACTGGAAGGGGTGGATACGGAATTTTCGAAGGGTTTCAAAGAAAAAATAGATTAGGAAAGTGAGGCCGATGACCAGGATGGCATATTTGGCGGTACGTTCATTTTTGAGGTATTCGTCAACTGGCCGGATGAGGCGTACACCGAAGGCGGAATCGGCGAAATTATAGGCATCATCTTTCCACTGCTGTGGATAATTTCTGTTGAGGTCGAGGATTTTCCAATGTGCGTTGAAGCCGTTTTGGGAAATTTTACGGGTATCCGGGAGCATTTTACCTGTAAAGCTGGGGGAAGGCCAGGAGGCTTTGAGTGCTGCTTTTGTCACACGGCCGACGGGTTCGAAGAATATTGCTTCGGTACCATTTAGCTCCAAAGGGATGGAGAAGGTCCACTGTTTCAGGGTATCTGGTATCCGGACGGCCACCCCGACCCCCGAGGGGAGCAGTGTTGCATTAGCGGTGCCGGGGCCCATGCGTTTTTTTTCGCCATTCCATTCCAGTTCAATGGTATTTTGAATACCGACCATGCTGGATATGCCCAGGGAGACCCTGGCTTCATTCCATACGAGTTGTTCTGGTAAGATATTGAGTTCATCGAGGTTGGGGGCATCGAATTTACCGCTTAGCCGGAGGGAGGATTGGTAAAGGATGGCATCAAAGATACCGCGTTTGCGCATTTCGTGGCGTGCGTCGCCTTCTATGTTCAGTTCCTGTGGCAGCAGGTGGAGTTTGTGTGTGGATAAAGTTCGGCTGCCGTCCTGTTCTTCTGTCCAAATGGTATATGGCACGGTAAGGACAGGACCTGCGATAAATTGTTGTCCGCCCCAGGACTCGCTGATTTCTTTCACGGCTTCTTGTTGCCGGGTTTGGCGTTCGCGGATGAGGTCATAGGTGAGAGACTGCGGGATCATGAGCAACAGGGCGATGAAGCCGATAGAAAGGAGTTTGACGAGCAGTGAGCCGCGCAGGCGTTCGCCAATGCGGTTGAGGGTGGAATGGTTTGGATTTTCCATGATAGTTTGTTTAAGAGTAGCGTTTTATGCCCATGGCCAGAGGTAAATCTGGGTGGGCAGGGAAGAAAATGGTGAATATCCTTTAGGCCAGTCTAAAGGTTCCGGATGATTTTTTCGAGGGCTTCGAGATGTTGTTCGAAAGCGACGCGGCCTTCCGGGGTAATCGAGAAGCGGGTGTTGGGTTTTCGTCCTACAAAAGATTTTTCGACCCGGAGGTAGCCGGCGAGCTCCAGGGCGCGGGTATGGCCTGCCAGGTTGCCATCGGTGAGTTCGAGGAGTTCCTTGAGGGCATTGAAGTCCATAAAATCGTTGACCATAAGGGAGGACATAATCCCCAGGCGGGCACGGCTTTCAAAGGCTTTATTCAGGTCCTGCAGGTAATTTTTCACGGTTGGCCGGATTTTCGATCGTATTTCCAATAAAGGATACCGCCGTAAGCCAGGTGCAGGAGCCCAAATCCGGTTGCCCAGATCAGGAGGCCATAAAATGGGAAAATAGCGGCGAGCAGTCCCAGGGCGAGTTGCCACAAGCCAAGTATCCGGATATCAGCAAAAGTGAAATTGCCTGCATTGACCAGGGCGAGGCCGTAAAAGATCAGGGTAGAGGCTGCAATCAGGCTAAAATATCCCTGAATAAAGAGGGTTATGGAGAAAATACCACCGGCGGCCATGGGGATAGAAAAATTGATAAAAGCTCTTTTGGCCGGAGCGTTCCAGAGGTTGTGCCCTGCTTTTTTTGCTTTTATATGGTTTACAGCTATGGCAGTAATTGCTGCTGTAATCAAGACGATTGTTGCGATGGCGGCCAGAAGCAGGGTATTGGGGGAGCCGGGGTTCAGGTTGTCCTGTCCGCCTGGTGAATAAATCATCGGGAAGGCAATTGCGGTACCTGCGAGGGCGTAAATCCCTGCCATGATTGCCGACCAGGGGCTGAGGGAAAGGAATTTAGTAGAGCGCTCCATGATAGAGCGGATTTCCGAGAGGTCATCCTGTATTTTGGAAGAATTCATAAAAAGTACTTTATAATACAAAGTTAAAATATAAATTTTGACTGTGCAAATATTAACCGGTATTTTTCAGGCCACCGGAGATTGCGGTGGTAATCAGGAGCAATTTATTGAGCAATGGTGCTGAGGAATCTGGTGAAGATTGCCCGACAGCTCTCCAGTGCTTAATATTTTCGACTTGAAGTTGGTTGAGATAGCGGAGGGTTTGTTGGCGGCGATTGACATTTTCGAGCAGGGTCAAGCGGCGTTTTTCGGCGGCGGAGCCAAATAGTTTTGTTATTTGCAGGAGGGTTTGATTGAATTCTTCGAGGATATTTTCCAGGAATGGGTTGCTGGTTCCGGGGTCATTGGAGAGGCCTGCGTAGGCTTTCATCATGAGCGGATCGGCATTGAGGAGATTCGTTTCGACATGGATGAGGGAGTAGCGCAGGAAGGGCCATTTATCGGCGAGTTTCTGGATTTGGAGGTATTTGTCAGGGTCGTGAAGTTGGAGGGACTGGAGGGCATATCCGACGCCATACCAGGCGGTGAGGTTGAACCTGGACTGGTTCCAGCTGAATACCCAGGGGATTGCGCGCAGGTCGGCGAGGGTGCGTTTGCCGGAACGGCGTGAAGGCCTGGAACCTATCCTGCTTTGCTCGAGGACGTCAATGGGGGTTGCCTGGCTATGGAACTGGATAAAGTCGGGATGGAGGATGAGGCGCTGATATTTTTCGAGGGAGTGGAGAGCCAGGGATTCCATGGCGTCGGCGATATTTTCTGGTGCGGGGTTGTCTGGAAGCGGGAGGGCGGATTGCAGGGCGGTGCCAGCGAGGAGCATTTCGAGGTTGTAGGTAGCGTTGAGCATATTGGCGAATTGTTGGGCAATGGTTTCGCCTTGAACGGTAAGTTTAATTTGTCCATTGACCGACCCTGGGGGCATACTTTCGAGGAAGCGGTGGTATTTTCCGCCCCCTCTGCTGATGGTTCCGCCGATTCCGTGGAAGATGCAGAGTTGGATGCCATGTTTAGTAGCTACATTGGAGAGGGCCCATTCGGCCTTGTAGATTTCCCAGCGGCTGGCGAGGATACCGCCGTCTTTATTGCTATCGCTGTATCCGAGCATGACCTCCTGGAGCTGTCCGGTTTTATTGTGGTGTTTTATCACTGCGGGATGGGAGAGGAAAGCATCGAGGATTGCTGGGGCATTGCGGAGGTCTTCGATTGTTTCGAAGAGGGGTACGACCTGAATGGGGAAATCGGGCATACCTACTTCCCGCATGAAGATAAAAACGACGAGTAAGTCGCTGAGGCTGCGGGTCATACTGACGATAAAAGCTCCGACACCTTCAGGGCCAAAAGCGGAGATATGTTCCTGGGTGGCCCTGTAGTAAGCCAACAGTTCGTCGGCTTCTCTACCTGCCGATGCGTGGGCGGTGAGGAAAGGTCTTTTACCATTCAGCTCATGGGTCAGGAATGCGACCCGTATGTTTTCGAGCCATTCGGCATATTTGTAGTCGGGGATTGCAGCGGCGGCGAGAATTTGTTCGAGGGCTATTTCGTGGAAGCTGCTGTTTTGGCGGATATCGAGGCTTGCCAGGTGGAAGCCGAAGCATTGTACCTGCCTTTCTACCGGAAAGAGGAGGTCTTGAGCGATGCGATTAGCGCCGATAGCGAGGAGGCTCTCCCTGAATATGCGCAGGTCGGCCAGGAGGTGGGATGGTGAGGGATAGGCTACGGTTGGGTTTTGATGGATACCTGCGATGGTATTTTCAAGTTTGAGCCAGACGAGGCTAAGAAATTGTCTCCAGGGTTCTTTGGGGTTTCGATTCACGGCGGATATGCCGGCCACACCCAGTGTTTGCTGCCACTGTTCGATGGTTGAGCGGAGGGTATTGGGTACAGGGTTGATGTATTCGGAGAAGCTGATTCTGGCTGCGAGGTCGTTGATTTGTTTTTGCAGGATGCGGAGGGCGGCGGTTCGATGTTCCTGCAAAGTACTTTTGGTAACGGCGGCGTTGACATAGGGATGGCCATCTCGATCGCCACCTACCCAGCTACCGAAACGCAGGATGGGGAATTGTTCGGGAAAAAGGAGTTTGTCGGGACTAAACCCGGCATCTTTCCATGCGTACTTGAGGCGTCTGTCGCTTTGGGCGAGGGCAAGGGGGAAGACCTTTGAGAAATAATACATAACATTATTTCGCTCGGAGACCACATCGGGTTTTTCGAGATTGACTTCGCCGGTACGCCACCAGCACTCGAGTAGGGCTTTAATATCTTCGTCAATTGCAGTGCGTTCGGAGTCGGACCAGGTGGAATTTTCTTTTTTTACGAGGAGGAGGTAGATTTCCCGGTGGAGTTCGAGGATAGAGATACGTTTAGCCTCGGTGGGGTGTGCGGTGAGGACGGGGGTCACGGAGATTTTGGGGAGCAGGGTGGCGATTTGATCTTCTTCGAGGCCGAGTTTTTTCAATCGTTGAAAGGTTTGCCCCCAGGAGCCGCGGATTGCCGGGATGCCGAGTGCATTTTCCAGTTTTCGGCGAAACTGGACGGAGGTATTTTCTTCTACCAGGTTCATAAGCTGGAAAGAGATACTCAGGGCCTGGATGAGTTTTTCATCGGTACCGGGATTTATGGGCGGGCTGTTTTTGCTATTTTCCATTCCGTCCACCGGGACGGCGGCGGCGACTTCGGTTTCTCCCAGGGAGAGCAGAACTTCGCGGAACAGCAGAAGGATTTCTTTCAGGTCGTCCTTATTTTTCTGAATACCTTGGTTTTCGATAGATAGATGTGCGCTGTGTTTGGGCGGTAAGATTTCCATATAAAAAATTGTTAATCATTGGTTTGTCATTACCAATTCCAGCGTTTTCGCCATTCTTCTTCATCTTTTTTACGCTGGGCGAGCATTTTTTCTCTAAGCATCCGGTTGTGTTCCTGGTATTTTTGGTGGAGTTTTCGGTGGCCTTCTGACAGGATTTCCTGATTTTTTTCCCGGGTCATTTTAGGGATGAGCATAATATCATAAACGTTCATCCAGGTTTCCTCGTCCGCCAGTATTTCCAGATCGGGGTTGAGCACATAGGCCCCTCTGTTGATGCGGAGGAATAATTTTTTATTGTAGGGGTCGTCGCGGTCAATTTCGTTTTTAGAGAGCATGGCATTGAGGTAGTTGCGTTTTTTGCGATATTGGGGCAGGATAAGGTCGGGGAAGGAAGCGGTGGCATGGGTAACATCGTCCATGAGCATACCCTGGTCCTGGTGTTCTTCTTTTTTAAATACGACGACAGGCTGAACGGCGAGGAAGAGATGGAAGAGAAAGAATTCGGCGCTTCTGGCGTGGATTTTAACGAGATGTCCTTCCACTTTGACCTTAAGGAAGTCCGGTCGGAGGCTTGAATAGAGGGAAGGGAATTGGTTGCTCAGGAATTTGGGGTTGGTGACGGCAGATTGAAAAGCGATACGGAAAGCGTTGGCGCCGAAGTTGTCGCATGCATGGATATCGGCGCCTTGTTCGACCAGGAAGTGGGTGATTTTAATGGCGCCGGTTTTGGCTGCTGCGAGCAATGGGGTCAGATTGAACTCGTCCCGGTAGTTGATGCCATATTTTTTGATGTTTTCGTTAATTTTTTTGATGTCGTCAGCTTTATACATGGCATATCCACGGCGGAAGATTGCGTTTCGTTCTTCACTTGCTTTGTCGGCGCGGCGATATTTCAGTTCGGAGAGCTTTTTGATGGTTGCGTTGTCGTGATAGATCAGTGCGAAATCAAATAAGCGGTCTTTAGCTTTTTTGTTGAACAATTCAGGGTTGAGGGCTTCTGCTTTAATTTTGGTGAGTTCTGAGAGGGTGATAGGAATCCAGGGGGTTTTTTGGGTTTTGAGTATAGAGTGGTGGATGCGTTCGGCTTGTTCTAATTTGCCTTGTTGTTCGAGGCGGCGCGCTTCCTGTTGCCATTCTTCGATAGAAGACTGGGATTCTTTCATATCGAGTTTTTGGCGTTGGTCGCCAAAGCCGAGTAAATCGAGCAAAGGGTGTTTGCGGGCATTTTCGAGGATATAGAGATTTCTGACAGCTCGGGTGATTGCCACGTAGAGGGAGTTGACATAGAATTTATAAGCATCGAGGGATTTATCGGATTTATCTTTGGCGCGGGCGTACCTAAGTTCGTCAGTTTCGAGGTCTTCCGGGGTGACGCCGTTGGCGATGTCCATAAATTCGCGGGCATACTGGGAGACAAAGTTCACGAGGATGATATTTTCATATTCGAGGCCTTTTGCTTCCTGGATAGAGAAGAGGAGTGGTGTTTGGAAAGCTTTTGCGGCTTCTGCTTTATCTTCCTGGTTCATTACGATTACAGCGAATTGGGCAGACTTGAAAGTTTTCCTGTTGAGTTCCTGTTTGATCTGAGGGTTATCGGGGAGGAAAACGACTTCTCCGGATTTTTGGGAGACGGGCCGTACGAGGTATGTACTTTCGCGGTCTATAGAGCCGAAGCGGGCATTTTTGATTTTCAGGATACGGTTGGCCACTTCAGTCACTTGTGGGGAGTTTCTGTAGTTAGCGTGGAGTATTCGTACATCATCAGGCATTGCATCCTGGGAATAGAACATGGATTTGACATTGGCCCAGGAGAAGTAATTAGGGTGGACGATTTGGTTGGAGTCGCCACAGAGGATAAAATTGCCTGTTGTTTTGAGGGATTTCAACAAGAGGAAGAGCTGGGCATTGGTGAGGTCCTGTACTTCGTCCACGATGATGAAGTCGTATTTAGGTAGGCAAAGTGGCTGCCATTGGACAGCGATCATACTGGGGTCATAGTAGTTGTTTTCGTTGAGGAAGCGGAGATATTTTTCGAAGAGGTCATAGATTTGGGGTCTTTCATCTGGAGGAAAAACGGACTGGCGGATTCCGAGGGATATATATTGTTGGCGGGAGAGGTGGGGTTGGTCTGTATTCATACCGACGAGTACACCTTTAAATTCTTCATATACTTTATAGCTATCGCGGGTTTTGAGGGTATTTCGGTGTCGCGAGAACCAGCCGTCGAATACGCGGAAGGATATTTCGCGGCCCGGGGGTATGCGGAGGGTTTCCAGGAACTCTTTAAACGAGAGAAAATCTACTTCGTGACTTTCATTGCTGTAGTTATTGGAGGCATAGAGTTGCTGAGAGTTTTCGACGAGGAAGGGGGAAAGGGTGACATAGAGGACAGTACCGCGCAGGGTTTTGATTTTTTCGAGGGTAAGGGCGGTTTTTCCGCTTCCGGCAGAGCCGATAATAATCACGGGTGGTGGGAGGCGGAATATGGAATCCTGGTCATCATCGAAGGATATGACCTTATCGAGGAGGTGGAAATAAGCGGATTTGGGGTTCACATAAGGCAGCGGGAAAAAATCTTCTTCTGCCATTTGCTCGGGTTTGGCAATCGGGAGTAGTTTACTTTCGTCCACTTCGGCCCTGTTAAGGAACCTGGAGGATGCATAATCGTGGTGCATGACCACTTCGAGTAAGAGGAGGAATTTTTTATTCCCGAACCGTGCGAAGCGGAAAATAAGCCGGCTTGCGTCATCGAGTTTTGCCCGGTATAAGCCGGTGTTGGCCATTTTTTTTACATCTGCTCCGCTGAAATTTCCATTTTGGAGTTGGGTGACGACTTTGCTAAACTGTTTTTTGATTTTTGAGGAATCAATATCGGTATAGTAGAGTATATCCATTGTAGGAAGACAAATTGAGGTGAAACGGGTGCTTTTAAAGGTAGTTCAGAACCAAAAATAAGGAATTTTTTGTTGGCGGCTGCCTTGGGAGCGGGGAAATGAAGAGAAGGGGTAGAAAACTAAACAGCGAGCCGCAGTTTTTCGCGCAGGGCGAGCAGTTCATCCCGGAATTGGGCGGCGGAGACGAAGTCGAGGTCTTTTGCTGCCTGTTTCATTTTCTTTTCTGTTTCGGCGATATATTTTTCCAGTTGTTCGCGGGACAGGTAGTTGATTACGGGGTCGGCGGCGATGTCGGGTTTTTCGGGTTCGACATAAGCATTGGCTTTTCCCCGGATATCGAGTATGGATTTTTGGTTGAGGATTTCTTCGCGGGATTTGAATACGGTGGTTGGGGTGATTCCGTTGGTTTGGTTATAGTCCATTTGAATAGACCTTCGGCGCAGGGTTTCGTCAATGGTTTTGCGCATAGAATCGGTGATGGTATCTGCATAGAAGATGACGAGGCCGTTGGCATTACGGGCGGCGCGTCCTGCGGTCTGGGTGAGGGATCTGTCGTTTCGGAGGAAGCCTTCTTTATCGGCATCGAGGATGGCTACCAGGGATACTTCCGGCAGGTCGAGGCCTTCGCGGAGGAGGTTTACGCCGACGAGTACATCAAATCCGCCGAGCCGGAGGTCGCGGATAATTTCGACGCGTTCCATGGTTTCGACTTCGGAGTGGATATAGCGCACTTTAATGCCGATTTTGGCGAGGTATTTGGACAGTTCTTCTGCCATGCGTTTTGTAAGGGTAGTAACGAGTACCCTTTCCTGTCGTTTGATTCTTTCGTTGATCTCTTCGAGCAGGTCATCAATTTGGTTAAGGCTGGGACGGACTTCGATGGGGGGATCGAGCAGGCCGGTAGGTCGGATGAGTTGTTCTACGATAAGGCCGCCGGTTTTTTCGAGCTCATAGTCTCCCGGGGTAGCACTGACGAATACGACCTGATTGATCAGGCTTTCGAATTCCGGGAAATTAAGGGGGCGGTTGTCAATTGCGGAGGGTAGGCGGAAGCCGAAGTTGACAAGGCTGAGTTTTCTGGCGCGGTCGCCGCCATACATGCCTCTTACCTGTGGGACGGTGACGTGGCTTTCGTCAATGACCATGAGATAGTCATCGGGAAAGTAATCCAGGAGGCAGAAAGGTCGGGTACCGGGGAGCCTTCCGTCAAAGAAGCGGGAGTAGTTTTCGATGCCGCTGCAATATCCGAGTTCTTTGATCATTTCGAGATCGAAGGTCGTGCGTTCGTGGATACGGCGGGCTTCGAGGAGTTTTCCTTCGCGTTCGAAATATTTTTCCTGGCTGTAGAGTTCGTCTTCGATTTCGCGAATAATATGGTGGATGCGTTCCCTGGGTGCGATGTAGAGGTTAGCGGGAAAGATAGCGGCTACCTCCATGCGTTCGATGCGTTTGCCACTTTCTATTTCGATTTGTTCGATTTCCTCGATTTCATCGCCGAAGAAAGTGATGCGGTAGCCGAAGTCCACATAAGGAAGGTTGATATCAACGGTATCGCCCCTGACGCGGAAGGTAGCGCGGCGGAAGTCGGTTTCGGTGCGGGAGTAGAGACTTTCCACGAGCCGGAGCAGGAAACTGTTCCGGGTAATGGTTTGACCTTTACGGATCCGGATGATCCCGGTTTTGTAGTCTTCCGGGTTGCCCATACCATAGATACAGGAGACAGAGGCAACGATAATCACGTCTCTTCTTCCCGAGAGCAGGGAGGAGGTAGCCCTCAGACGAAGTTTATCCACTTCTTCGTTGATGGCGAGGTCTTTTTCGATATAAGTATCGGTAACGGAGATATAAGCTTCCGGCTGGTAGTAATCGTAATAGGAGACGAAGTATTCTACTGCATTATCGGGGAAAAACTCACAAAACTCGCTGTATAGCTGAGCGGTAAGGGTTTTGTTGTGGGTCAGTACCAGGGTAGGTTTTTGTATGCGTTCGATGACATTGGCGATTGTAAAGGTTTTCCCGGACCCGGTTACACCGAGAAGTACCTGGGAAGGTGCCCCTGTTTTGATTCCGGCGCAAAGCTGTTCGATAGCCGTTGGCTGGTCGCCGGTAGGGCGATAATTGGAAGTGAGTTTGAATTGCATGGCAAAATATAGAACGGAAGCACTATTTCGCCGGTTCAACGAGGTGCCATAAATTTCCGTACAGGCCTGAAAAAAGGTATGGCCTGGAAAAAATGGGTGGGGTTAGTTTTACCAGGGATGACTCCCTGAAATAATAATGAAAGTTTGTCAAAATCAGGTATGATCAATTATGGGGCTGACAAAAGGATATCGTGTTTGGTCGTTGAAAAATATTCTGAGAAACAGGCGTTTGATTTTCACGGAGTAAGTAAAAAATCGAAATGATGTGGAAAGTTAAAAATTGTTAAAGTAACTTGCAAGAAAAATTAGGGGAACCCGCATTTCCCCTATTTGAAATTAGGGGAAATGCAATAAATTTGATTTTGAAATAGTTTTCAGCAGTTGTTCCGAACCTATTTTGACACCTACGACTACTAAATTTATCCGGGGAATGCTAAGCCGATACCTCATTATTTGTTTTTTGCTGGTAAGCGCCGCAGTATATAGCCAGGAGCCGCAGGTTAACGGGAAGTCCCTACTTATAGACCACATCCGATTTTTCTTTGGCGTGGATCCCGGGAACGGGGATTTGCTGGTATTCACGGACAGCCAGTATTATGCGTTCAATCCCGGGAAAGATACGGCGTGGCGGTCCATTCGGTATAAGCGCAACGATCTTACGCCGTTTATCAACTATCCTGAAGAAATCCGTTTTGTTCCCAATAACCGGGAGTGTTTGTTTTTTAGGGATGGTGGCGGGATTGTTTATATGTACAAGGATTCTTCGCTCCTGAGGGTGGACAGTTCCTTTCTCCACCGAAATCAGTTTGGGGGTGCATTTTTTTCCTATCGCGATAGGATTTTCCATTATGGCGGGTATGGATTCTTTATGTACAAAGGGTACATGACGGAATTTTCGCTGAAAAACCCGCAGTGGTTCATATTTTATTATGATAAAAAGTCGCGGATACCCGGGGCGCGCTCCCACAGCCTGTATCAATTTGATACACGGAATGGCAAGTTTTATATTTCGGGTGGGGTGGTAAATACGAACCCCAGTATTTATCGTTCGGAAAACAAAAGCTACAAAGATGTTTGGGAGTTGGACATGGCTTCCAGGAAATGGCGCAAACTGGGTTTAATGACTGCATTTGAATCCATTCCGATGACGGATAATTTATTTTTCAGCGAAAAATATACTTATCTGACCTATCCGGATAAAGAAAGGAATTTTTGTCGTGTGTGTATTGGGGAGAACAGGCTGGATTGTTTTGAATCGAAAGAAAAGATCAATCAGGCGATCGAATACCGTTTCAGAGGGGCCTATAGTCCGATCAACCAGCATTTTGTCCTGGCCAAAAAGCGAAACGGTGATGTCCGGGAGCAGTTGTCAATCGAGGCAATTCCAAGGGGGGACCTGGAGTACAACGCTACGTTATCGCAGCGTTATTACCTGCCATGGTGGGAAATGCTGCTGCTTGTCGGGGTGGTACCTTTGTTATTGCTTATAGGGGGCTACTTTTTATTCAGGTATATAAATAAGGCTTTGAAGCGTAAGCGCGGGCAAGTACCGCAGTACACCCTTTCAATTGAAGAGGCAAATGGTCAACTATCGTTGATTTATGAAGGTGTGCCTATTTTTTTTGAAGAGGATCACCGGGGTTTGTTGCAGTTATTTTTTATGAATGAGGGCCGGCTGAGTAACCAGGACATGTTAGATTACGTCCGTAATGGCCTGGAATCCCATGAAGTATTGAAAAAGCGGAAGATCCGCCTGATCAGGGAAATCAATGATATATTTAAATACACCACCCGTTTGGAGGATTCATTCCTGGAGGAGCTTCCCGATCCGGTTGACCGTCGTTTCAAGGAATACCGGATCCGACCAGATTATATGGAAGCAATCCGTAAAAAAACCGAATAGATTTTCTAACATAGTCAGGGGCTAAAAATAGTTTCACGCAGATTCGCCGCAGCAGGTTGAATATTATTTTTGAAAGGCAGGATTTGAAATTCTACTATTTTTTGCGAATTTAGTGCATTTGTTACTGGTAGAGTATGAGTGTAGAAAAGCGATATATATGATTAGCTCTTGGGGTTTAGGGTATTATGCTTTTTTTCAGGGATTGATTACGCTGATAGGATTATCGTTTGCTGTTCGCAAGCTATCCTTTGCATATAAGTTACTAGGGCTATTTTTGATGACAATGGGCTTCATTTTATTTGCCACTTTTATGTTTCAAAGTGGGTTAATGTCGTCCTACCCGAATTTTTTTCGCAGTAGCTCCCCTTTTCATTATTTACTGGGTCCATTGTTTTATTTTTTTGTGTTATTTCTATTTTATCCCAGTAAAAAATGGCGAATCGTCTATTGGCTACATTTCTTGCCATTTTTGTTACATACCATTGAATTATTGCCATTATTTTTACTTTCACCAGCAGAAAAACTAGCAATTTATAAAAATAATCTCGCGGGTGTATTTGAGGAGGTAAGGTTAGGATTATTTACCTATCGTTTTCATACGATATTCAAATCCTTGCTGGTCTTAGTCTATTCGTTACTATGCTTCAATATTATCAGACCATTGATTTTCAGGGCACGCCATCCTGTTTTTATGCGCAACGCGTTGTTGATTAAATGGATTTTCATTGAAGTCATTTTGAAATTTGTAACGGCAGGGTTCATTTTTTTCAGCTTTGCCTTTCATTCATATCTCCCCGCCAGTATGGCTCGAATGTGGGAGTACACTTTTTTCTTGGATGGTGTGTTCACAGGGATATTTTTATTAGTGAATCCCAGACTACTGCAGGGCGTCCAATGGAATGATATCAGCATAAGCGAAATAAAAGAAGAAATCGCTCTTAAAAGGATCAAAAAGCCTGTGGACCCAGCGGTGTCTCTGGTGATGCCCGAAGAAGAGAATGTTGATATTCCTGGCAATAACCTGGAAAAGGCAAAAATAATCAAGGCTATTGACGAGTATATGAAGATGGAACAACCATTTTTGCAACAGGATTTCAGCATATCGCGAATGGCCTCGGAGATTGGTGAGAAGCCTTACCGGATATCGAAAGCAATTAAGGAGCATTATGGTATTTCATATACGGACCTCGTAAATACGTATCGGTTCAATTATATCAAAGAGCACATAAAGACGGATTCAAAGTGGCAGCAATTTTCGCTTGAGGCGATGATTTATCAGGCTGGGTTTGGATCGCGAAATGCATTTTACACGGCATTTCGGAAGTTACATCCGGAAACTTCCCCCACGCAATTTTTTAATTTGAGGGGTTAAGACGGGGGCGAGGGAGACTGAGAATTTCAGGTATAGCAAGGCGGCGTGAGGTTCAGTGCCGGGGATTGCTTTTTTGATGTCGTTCGCGCAGGACTTCCAGAATCTCCTGGAGGCGGGTTTCTTTGGCGGCAAGCAGTACGAGATAGTGGAACATCAGGTCAGCTGCTTCATTCAGGAAGCGGGATTTCGCCGTTAAATTTAGCTTCGGCGATTAGATTGCAATTAGTCCGGATTCCAGGGACAACATTTCCATTTACCCATCTTAAGTCGCTATTTTCCATCCCGCCGGGTTGTCCTTTTAGCGGTAAACCCTCCCTTTTCTCCGTTTCCATTAGACTTTATTTTATGATTTTGTGCATTTGTGCAGAGCAAGCCCTGTTGTTTCGTTGGTGTTTTTTGAATGTTTTGTACCAAAAAAAAATCAATATGATTTTGTGTTTTTACAAAAAATTGAAAATCAATATATTAAACAAGTTTGTTTTTTTGGTATATGAATATGGGCTTATACATGTACCCACTAGTGTCCGGTTATAAGTCAAACATATTCAATTGGTTAGAAATTGTTTTGTCGAATTTTTGGTATTCGAGATGGTTAAACAACTGATTTACAGGGGTTTTGTCAAAAGCG